>NZ_JBFGYC010000011.1:0-23612 GCF_041587635.1 Pontibacterium sp.
CAGCTGCGTGCATACCTGTTCAGCCCCGTCTACGGCACGCATCGTGGCACGATGAATCGCATCTGCGTCGATGCCATATAGCAACTGATAACGTATCGCTTTCATCTGAGACCAGGGCCGCCAGAGATCTCGCCAGTGAGGGTCGTGCCGCTCTACGCCTGCCAGTATGAGATCGGGATCCGCCGCGATCACCGCTTCGATATTCACGCGCGGTGCAACCTCTGGACGACTGGCAAAGATATTTCCACCGCCACACAGCTGGATAATCTGATCGATGAGCTGACTGTTATTGGCGGTAATCAGCGGCTGGTGCCAAAGCTGATAAAACACCCGGAGCGGCGTCTGGGACTGGTGTTTTTCACGTAGTACCCTTATCCGCTGTTCCAGGTCTGTTGCGGCCTGCTCTGCCCCGTTATTCCGCCCTGTCACCGCCCCCAGCCTACGCAGAGCACTGGCGATCTCAGCAAAGCTATCAGGGGATTCACGTAACACTGGAATGCCGAGTGATTCGATTCGTTCCAATTGTGATCCGGGAGAACCGTCAATCCATGCGACCACCAGATCGGGCTGCAAAGACAAAATACGCTCTATATTCAAGTTAGCGTAATCGCCCACACGCGGGAGGTGCTTTGCTGCCTCAGGATAATCTGAATATGAGACAGCCCCCACCAGCAGATCACCCGCTCCGATAGCGTAGAGGTTTTCTGTCACGTGAGGCGCTAAACTGACCACCCGACTGGCGGGTTGCGGCAGGATCAGAGCCTGCCCCTGGTCATCGACAACGCTGATCTCGCTCAATACACTGCCAGAAATAAACATCAGCCAAAGACTGAAGAAAACATTTAACATGTATTTTTTATGCACATTATGAAATAATGCGGCATCAAAGCTGAAAGTCAGGGCAGCAACATGACTGAAAGCAGCGGTTGGCATAGCGTTACCGTTCAAATGGCAGGATTGCCAGCAGTATACCACCGCCTTAAACTTCGCGGAGACAGCATTCATGATCTCAATTAATGAGCCACGCAAAAGCCCACCTTTTGCGATGTTCAATTTAGGCTTCCGTCCATTTTTTCTCTTAGGTGCAATCGCTGCGGTTGTTCTACTAGGTATCTGGCTGGTGTTCTACAGCAGCGGCATGAGCGTGCAGTATTACAGCAACACGATGTACTGGCATGCACACGAAATGATTTTTGGTTTTACGCTGGCGATCATCGGTGGGTTTCTGCTCACCGCGGTCCGTAACTGGACCAATGTACAGACCCCTTACGGCAAACCTCTGATGCTGATCACCGCCGTCTGGCTCATTGCCCGCTTTATGCCCTTTATTCCAGAACTGCCGGAATGGCTCATCGCCGCCGTCGATCTGGCATTTGCACCGGTTGTTGCGGTGGGAATCGCCATACCGATCCTCCGGTCAGCCAACTACAGAAACTTGCTATTTATTCCTATTCTGGCCGCATTTTTTATCGCTAACCTCATGGTCCATCTGGAGATGCTGGGTATCACGGAAAACACCGCACTCAAGGGCCTCCACGTAGCGCTGTATTTGGTATTGCTGGTCATCACTGTGATTGGCGGTCGCGTCATTCCCTTCTTCACCGAACGGGGTGTGGAAGGTGTGACATGCACACGCTATGCGTGGGTTGAAAAGTCGATCATCCCAGCGACGGCGATCTGGTTGGCAGTGACGCTGAGCGGTTTTACCACTTTGATTAGCATCGCTTCAGTGATCGTCTGTGTACTGAGTTTCGTACGCTTATACGGTTGGTTCAGCCCGGCAATTGTCAAAAATCCGTTGGTGTGGATTTTACAGCTGGGCTATCTCTTTATCCCGGTGGGCTTTGCGCTCACGGCACTCGCTTCAGCAGGATTGGTCAGCAGCTCAATTGCAATTCACAGCTTCGCGGTAGGTGGCATTGGCCTGATCACTCTTGGCATGATGGCTCGCGTCTCCCTTGGTCATACCGGACGCCCTCTTGCCGTAACCCCAATGATTGTAGCGGCCTTTATCCTGATGACACTGGCTGCGGTGATTCGTGTTTCTATCACCCATCTGCCCATCCCGTATCTGGCTGGGTTACATTTGTCAGGTACTCTGTGGATGCTGGCATGGATACTGTTCCTGATCCGTTATTTGCCCATTCTGATTAAACCGCGTGCTGATGGCCTCTTCGGCTAACACCCAATCACTGCAGATACAAAAAAGCCTGTCACAAAGACAGGCTTTTTTTGCGGTTCAACTCATTACTTCTTCAGATCAACCACCACACGGCCACGTATCTGACCATTTACAATCCGATTAGCGTAATCGTCAACCTGATCCAGCGAGATCAATTCAGAGATTTCACCCAGTGCAGAATCAGGCAACTGACGCTGCAGACGGCCCCAGGCTTCCTGTCGACGTGCAACCGGACACATCACGGAATCTACGCCCTGCAAACGCACGTTACGCAGAATAAATGGCATAACCGTGGTTGGCAGTTTAAAGCCACCAGCCAGACCACAGGCCGCCACGACACCACTGTAGTTCATTTCTGCCAGTACACGCGCCAGAATGGCGTCACCCACGGTATCGATAGCGCCCGCCCAACGCTGACGTTCCAGCGGACGACTTTTCTCGGCCATCTCTTCCCGGGTCAGAATCATGGTTGCACCCAGCTCGCGCAGATACGCTTCAGTTTCCGGACGTCCTGTGACTGCCGCCACGTCGTACCCCAATCCAGCCAGAATACTTACCGCAACACTGCCGACACCGCCTGCGGCACCTGTAACAATAACCGGGCCACTGGTTGGCAATACGCCACCATCTTCCAGCGCCATGACACATAACATCGCCGTCAGACCGGCGGTACCGATCTCCATGGTTTTCCGCGGCTCCATGCCTTCAGGCAGATGCACCAGCCATTCAGGTTTCATACGGGCCATCTGGGAGTAGCCACCCCAGTAGTTTTCGCCAACGCCCCACCCCGTCATCACAACCTTGTCACCTGCGTGGTAATCGTCGGATGCTGACTCCACGACCGTACCAACCAGATCGATACCTGGCACCATGGGGAAGTTACGAATGATCTTTCCGGTACCGGTCACTGCCAGACCGTCTTTGTAGTTCAGGGACGAGTAATCGACCTCAACCAGCACATCTTCAGCCGGCAATGCATCCAGCTCCAGCGACTCCACAGCGGAAACCGTTTTACCTTCGACCTCATTCAGCACTAATGCTTTGAACATCACTTCGCCCTCGATCATTAAGTTAATTTGTCTTACAAATATAAATTAATAAAAATTCAAGTCAACGCTTTCTTACGTTAGAATAGTCTCTGATCAACTATTCAGTATCGGAGAGCACTCCTTTGAGCTTTGAGGTAGAACCGGTAAATCGCAGCAGCCTATCCAGTCAGATTGCCGATCAACTGCAGGAAGCGATCCTTGATGGAACGCTGAAAGCCGATGATCGCTTACCCACAGAAGATGAGTTATCCAAGCGATATCAAGTATCCCGCCCAACGATCCGTGAAGCTTTAAAACGCCTCGCGGCAAAAAACCTGGTCCGCTCAAAGCGCGGCCCCACCGGCGGTACATTTGTAACCAAACCTTCAGTCGCCCAACTCAGTGATAGCCTGACCAGTGCAGCAACAATGCTGGTCAGCCTCAAAGAGGTAGATCTGGACGAAATTAACGCTGCCCGTCTCGAACTGGAAAGCACCTGCTGTCGTCTGGCCGCGACATACCGCAGCGAAAACCAGCTTAGCGCCCTGACTCACGAGCTGAAAGTCCAGGAAGATGAACGTATCACCGCAGAAGATTTCTGCGCTTCAGACGTTCGCTTCCACCGAATCATTGCCGATGCCAGTGGTAATCGGATGCTCGCCTTTGTGATGTATGCCGTCATCGAAGCGTTGCAGCCCGTTGCCAATATGATCGCTTACCGATTTCGCGAGCGTACGGTCATCATTGATCATCACCGGCGTATATTGGAGGCTATCCAGCAACAGGATGCCGATCTTGCATGCGCTATTCTGAAGGAACAAATTGAGTATCTGGCTGCACGTCATCAAGACGCACAGGACTGGCGCGCGGGCAAAGGCGACTAATCGCTTATACCCATGATCTGGCGCAAACAGCACAATACTGCACATACGGGGCATATGGGCTTTCAGCACTGATTGCTATATCCTTGTCACAGGTTTTATGACACTTTTCTGACCCCCTTTCAGACTAGAAGGAGCACTCGTGGACGCAAGCAGTACTGTATGGATCATCGCCGTTGTAGCACTAATCGTGGGCACTTTGATTGGTTATTTGCTGGGACGTTCTGGCGGCAATGACAATCGTCAGCTAGAGCTGATTGAGCAGCTGGACGAAACTCAACGTGAACTGGCGGAATACAAAGAGAAGGTCACAACACACTTTGAAGAGACTGCCGATCTGGTGAGCAGCCTGACCGATAGCTACAAAGCGGTTCATCTGCATCTGGCGAAAAGCTCTGTTGAACTGTGCAGCAGTGACGTTGCGACCCGTACGCTGGAAGAAGCTGCTCAGCCACGCCTGACCGCAGAACCTGAAGAAGCTGTTGTAGCAGATGCTACAGCGTCCGAAACGTCTGAAGAGAGCAATGGCTCAATGGAAGCGCCACTGGATTACGCACCGAAAAAACCAGACGAAGAAGGTACATTGTCTGAAACCTTCGGTCTGAAAGAAGGTGAAAAGGAGGGTGAAGAAACCCCTGCTGATCCGGCTGACTTCGCAGAGAAAAAAGAAGATAACAAAACTGAAGAAACGACTAAATCAGCCTGAATGATTACTCGTTTATCCAGTACAAAAAACCGGCTCATATAGGCCGGTTTTTTATGCCTAAACACTGCGCTGATCAGACCGGGTTATCAATATCCACAAACATCTGCTCAATACCAAACGTTTGGGCCAGCTCTTCACCTAGCGCTTTCGCGCCAAAGCGCTCTGTCGCATGATGCCCGGCAGCGATGTAGTGAACGCCATTCTCACGCGCACTATGCACCGTGGGTTCTGAAATCTCACCCGACAAATATGCATCTAATCCAAGATCAATGGCTTTCTCGATATAGCCTTGTGCACCACCAGTACACAAACCAATGGTCGTAATTCGATGCTCACCACCCGCGATAAGCATGGGCGGACGCTTTAAAACCTGACTCACGCGATCCCCCAACTCCTGCAAGCTCATTGGCACATCGAACCTGCCCGTCAGCCCAATACTGAGAGGATTGCCCTCCTCTAGGCCGCCCGTGACAGTAATTCCCAGTAATTTGGCCAAAACCGCGTTATTGCCAATGTCCGGATGCGCATCCAGCGGCAGATGATAACCCAGCAGATTAATATCGTGTTGCAGTAAGGTCTTAATACGCCGCTGCTTCATTCCGGTAATACAGGGATTTTCCCCTTTCCAGAAATATCCGTGGTGTACCAATATCGCATCAGCATCCCACGCGACAGCAGCGTCAATCAGCGCCTGCGACGCCGTCACACCTGTCACAATACGACTCACCTGCTCACACCCTTCAACCTGCAATCCATTTGGCGCATAGTCGCGAAAACGCTCCGGCGTAAGCCTTTGGTCCAGATAGTTGACCAGTTCTTTCCTACTTATCGACATATAATCCTGATTCAGATTCACATAACCATTGTTATCTTCGTATAATTCAAGAATCCCGTTAAACCTTCAACCCCGAGACAATGCGAAGATTCTCTTTTTTACTATGGCCCGTCGTCACCGGCATATTCGCAGCGATTGTTCTGCTGCAATTTTTTCCGGACCTGTTTGCCCCTAAGGTTAACACGGTGGAGATCCGCCAGACGGATAAGCCCGCCCTGCAACCCGCTGGCGCTCGAGGCCAGGGACCTGTGTCGTATGCAGATGCGGTAAACATTGCTGCACCTGCCGTCGTAAACATCTATACCCGGACGTTGGTAAAACAAAAAAAACCTCTCGCTGATGACCCGTTTTACCGCAACTTCCTGGACCAACGCGATACTCCACAGCGGCAACGCATCGAATCCAGCTTAGGTTCTGGCGTCATTCTTAGCCCACAAGGTTATATTGCGACCAACAACCATGTCATCGAAGGTGCGGATAGTATTGTTGTCGCACTGAAAGATGGCAGAGAAGCCATGGCCTCATTGATCGGCAACGATCCGGAAACTGACCTTGCAGTCCTGAAGATTGACCTGGAAGGCGTACCAAGCATCACGCTCACGGACTCAGATAACATCCAGGTTGGCGATGTGACACTGGCGATAGGCAATCCGTTTGGCGTTGGCCAGACAGTCACCATGGGCATCATCAGTGCGATAGGACGCAATAGCCTGGGCCTGAATACCTATGAAGACTTTATCCAGACAGATGCCGCCATTAATCCGGGCAACTCAGGCGGTGCATTGATCGATGCTTACGGTAACCTGATTGGCATCAATACCGTCATTTATACAAAATCGGGTGGCTCTCAGGGCATCGGATTTGCAATCCCATCCAACCTGACAAAACAGGTTATGCAGGATTTGATCCAGCATGGACGGGTCATCCGCGGCTGGCTGGGTATCGAAGTGCAGGAACTCACTCCCCAATTAGCCGAGTCGTTTGGCATGTCTGATACCCGCGGCCTTATTATCGCCGGTATTTTTCGAAACGGACCTGCCCATCAGGCGGGGATTCAACCCGGGGATATCATGATTGCGATCAACGATAAACCGATTCGCGATCGTCGGACATCCATGGATCAGATAGCCAAATATAAACCGGGTGACGAGATTAGCATTGATGTCATTCGAAACGACCAGCAACTGTCTCTGACAGTGCAAATCTTTGAACGACCACGCAGCCGCAGCTGATATGACATAGATAAATTCAGACAAATAAAAAAGGCTCCATCAGGGAGCCTTTTTTATTTGTCGATCACCCAGTCGCGATCAATCTTTCTTGATACGGTATTCAGCAGAACGGGCATGCGCTGTCAGGCTTTCTCCGCGCGCCAGTACAGACGCCACTTTACCCATCTCTGAAGCACCCTCTGCTGAGAACATAATCAGTGATGAGCGCTTCTGGAAATCGTATACACCCAGAGGCGAAGAAAAGCGTGCGGTACCGGATGTTGGCAGGACATGGTTGGGGCCAGCACAGTAATCACCCAGCGCTTCCGCGGTATAACGCCCCATGAAAATTGCACCCGCATGGCGTACCTTCGGCACCAGTGCTTCGGGATCTTCAACCGATAACTCAAGATGCTCCGGCGCGATGCGATTGGTCACTTCCATCGCTTCGTCCATGTCCTGCACTTTAATCAGCGCAGCACGCTCACGCAAAGAGACATCGATAATCGATTTTCGCTCCATCGTTGGCAGCAGCTTATTAATGCTCGCTTCCACTGCACTAATAAAATCAGCGTCGGGAGAAACAAGAATAGACTGCGCATCTTCATCATGCTCTGCCTGCGAAAACAGATCCATTGCGATCCAATCAGGGTCAGTCTTGCCATCACAGACAACAAGAATTTCAGATGGACCTGCGATCATATCGATGCCAACAGCACCAAACACCGCACGCTTAGCCGTTGCAACAAAGATATTGCCAGGACCGACGATCTTATCCACTTTAGGTACAGTTTCAGTACCGTAGGCCAGAGCAGCAACCGCTTGCGCGCCCCCCACACAGAAGACACGATCAACACCCGCCAGCGCAGCAGCAGCCAATACCAGCTCGTTCACCTCACCATCTGGCGTCGGCACGACCATAATAATCTCAGCCACACCCGCAACTTTTGCCGGCATGGCGTTCATCAGGACTGACGATGGGTAGGATGCCTTACCACCCGGCACATACAAACCAACACGATCCATCGGGGTCACTTTCTGGCCCAGCATGGTGCCGTCAGCTTCGGAGTACTGCCAAGACTCACCTTTCTGGCGTTCGTGATAACCACGCACACGCTCAGCGGCCGTTTCCAGCGCCTGGCGCTGCTCAGCTGGCAGATTGTCGAGAGCATTGTGCAAACGCTCCTGACTCATCTCCAGCTCAGCCATAGACTCAACCTGCAGACGATCAAAACGGTTGGTATATTCAACCACTGCCGCATCGCCTTCGGCTTTCACACGCGCCAGAATCTCATCAACAATCTGATTGACCTTACCATCAGATACAGATTCCCACGCTAAAAGACGGTCCAGCTCTGTTGCAAAGTTATCCTGCTGAGAGTCCAGACGGGTAATACTCAGGTCATTCATGCTGATGCCTCCGCCTCTCTGGCATCAACGGCAGCCGCCAGCTTATCCAGTATCGGCTGAATCTGTTTGTGCTTCATCTTCATCGATGCCTGCCCAACAACCAGACGGGAACTGATATCATCGTCGATCGATTCCATCGGTTCCAAGCCATTTGCTCGCAGCGTATTACCAGTATCAACAATATCAACGATACGATCAGCCAAGCCCATAATCGGTGCCAGCTCCATCGCGCCGTACAATTTGATGATATCAACCTGTACACCCTGCTTAGCAAAGTAATCACGGGTGATATTGACGAACTTGGACGCCACTTTCATACGGCCTTCAACCGCAGGCGCCCCCTTCATACCGGCAACCATCAGCCTGCAGCGGGCAATCTTCAGGTCCAACGGTTCATACAAGCCTTTAGCACCATGTTCTAGCAACACATCTTTACCGGCGATTCCCATATCCGCACCACCATACTCAACATACGTTGGCACGTCGGTCGCACGAATCACCACAAACTTGATATGCTCATGGTTCGTATCAAAGATAAGCTTACGGCTACTGAAGATATCCTCAGCCGGAACAATATCAGCCGCTGCCAACAGTGGCAGGGTCTCTTTGAGGATACGCCCTTTGGACAGCGCGATGGTCAGTTGCTGCTTCATGCTACTCTCAATACCTGTATTTAACCTGGCACACGCTTGATACGCGCACCCAATAACTGCAATTTCTCTTCAATACACTCGTAACCACGATCGATGTGATAAATACGATCGATCACCGTGTCACCGTCACTCACCAATGCAGCAATCACCAAACTAGCCGATGCGCGAAGATCGGTTGCCATAACAGGCGCGGCCTGCAGTACCTCAACCCCCTCAGTTACAGCAGTGTTGCCGTCGATGGAGATCTTTGCACCCATGCGGATCATCTCCTGCATGTGCATAAAGCGATTCTCAAACACGGTTTCCTTGATACGACTCACCCCTTCAGCAACCACATTCATCGCAGCAAACTGTGCCTGCATGTCCGTTGGGAACGCAGGATAAGGGGCTGTTGTAATATTAACTGCTTTAGGGCGCTTACCGTGCATGTCCAACGCGATCCAGTCATCGCCGGAGGTAATTTCTGCACCCGCTTCAGTCAACTTCTGCAATACTGCATCCAGCGTGGTCGGATCAGTGTTTTTAACCTTAACACTGCCACCCGTTGCAGCCGCCGCAGCCAGGAACGTACCCGTTTCAATACGATCCGGTAACACGTCGTAACAACAGCTATGAAGGCTTTCAACGCCATTCACAACAATAGTATCAGTTCCCGCGCCCTGAATATCAGCACCCATGGCGTTCAGGCAGTTTGCCAGATCAACCACTTCAGGTTCGCGTGCTACATTTTCCAGTATTGACTGACCTTCTGCCAACGCAGCAGCCATCAGAATATTCTCGGTGCCTGTCACAGATATCACATCGAAGAATATTCGGGCCCCCTTCAAGCGGCCATTACTTTTAGCACGGATGTATCCGGCCTCAACCAGTACCTCAGCGCCCATCGCCCGCAGACCGTGAATATGCATATCCACAGGGCGAGAACCAATTGCACAACCGCCTGGTAGCGAGACTTCAGCCTCGCCAAAATGCGCCAACAGCGGCCCCAGTACCAGAATGGAAGCGCGCATGGTTTTAACCAGCTCATATGGCGCAACCGTTTCTGTCAGAGTGCCCGCGTTGATTTCAACGCGCATTTTTTCATCCATCACCAGATCGACACCCATGCGACGTAGTAACTCAAGCATGGTGGTGATGTCGTGCAAATGGGGAAGATTGCCAATCTTAATCGGCTCTTTTGATAGCAGAGTCGCAGCTAGAATAGGCAGGGCAGAGTTTTTCGCACCGGAGATTTTCACCTCGCCGTGCAACGGCGTGCCGCCTGAAATAATCAGTTTATCCATTGACTTACCTGAAGCTCATTGGAAGGTTATTTTTGCAGCGCGTCCCACTGCTCGGGAGTGTAGGTCTTGATGGTTAGTGCGTGGATTGTGCCGTCAGCGATGTACTCATTCAGACATCCGTAAACCAACTGCTGTTTCTTTACCGGGCGCAGGCCATCAAACAGCCCCCCGACAACAGTCACCTGAAAATCACACCCTTCACCGGCAGTATATGCGGTACAGCCTTCAAGTTTAGACTCGATGATCTGTTTGACGTCTTCAGCTTGCATTTCATACTCCAACTGGCGAACTATGCAACGTGTTCAAATAAACGCGAAATCATACCGGATTGAAACAAAAAAGGCGATCTGTCAGATCGCCTTCTAATGTGTATTCAACTAGCTGAAGCATTGCTCCAGCCCTACTAATCCGGCAATGGACTGCATCTCGGATGGGACATTAACCGGTTTCAACGTCAGCCCTAATAACTCAGCACGGCGCATTGAGCACAGCCACAATGACAGCGCTGAACTATCAACCCGGCTGACGCCGGAAAAATCAACAGCAACCTCACCAGACATTTCACCAAGCAACTGATCGACTTTTTCACGAATTGCAGTGATATCCGAAAACTTCAACACACCGGATAACTGCAATGCCATGTCACCAGCACGCTCGACCTTCCACTCAGCCATTGCTGGCGCCTTTATCCGGATCGATCTGCTCTTTCCACATAGTAACGGTGCGCGACACGTTACCACGAGACTTCTGTGCCAAATCTGCAAACTGATTTTTGAAGGTCAGTCGCAAGTTCACGCCATCCAGGTTCACGTTCACCAAGCGCCACTCGCCTGCTTTCTTACGCATGTAGTAGACCAGAGTAAACTTAGTTCCGGCACTGGAGGTGACTTCAACAGTAACGATCTGCTTGTCCGGCTTAGGACTTTTCGTCTTCGCAGGAACAACTTCATAACCTTTAATATCAAAGCCAACAATGGCTTTAGCATAGGTTTTTAGCAACGTGGTACGAAATACACCCGCAAACTCGGTCCGATCATCAGCCGAAGCCTTGCGGTAATACTTACCCATAACCAGCTTGGAGATATAAGGAAAGTCCACTACCGGATCCAGCAACGTATCAATTTCAGATACCAGCGCAGAAAACCGCGTTTCCTCACGGAAGCTTGAATCTTCCATCAAACTGAGCATTTTGCCAGTCGCATTTTCGACAACCTGACTCGCCTCCTCCCAGGAAGCCATTGCAGGTAAAGAGATCGTCAGCATAAATGCTGTAAAAAGTACTGCTACTTTGCTTACAAGCTGCTTAAACATAGAAAAACCTTTATTCTGAAACTTCGTTGAACAGGAACTTACCAATCAAATCTTCAAGCACCAAGGCTGACTGGGTATCCTCGAAGAAATCGCCATCTTGCAGAAACTCCTCCTCTGCACCTGCGACTACGCCAATATATTTTTCTCCAAGCAACCCAGCGGTCAGTATAGATGCAGAACTGTCGATCGACAGGAAATCCACATCCTTGGCAATTTCCATCTCCACCAGAGCCTGCAGAGCATCAGAATCCAGACGAATATCCGTCACCTGACCGATTAACACCCCTGACATAGTGACCTTAGATCGCTCAGTAAGCCCGCCGATATTCTCAAAGCGCGCGTAGACACGATAAGTTCCTTTGCTCTCAAGATTAAGACCACTGACGTTTACCGCCAGCATTAACAAAGCCACCAACCCCATCAATAGGAAAGCACCCACTCCTATCTCCAAGACTCGGATACGCATACTATAAATCTCCAAACATTAATGCAGTCAGAACAAAGTCCAGTGCCAATACCGATAACGAGGCATAAACCACCGTTTTGGTTGTGGCATCACTAATCCCTTCCGACGTTGGAACACAGTCATATCCCTGAAATACCGCTATCCAGGTTACGACAAAACCAAACACCACGGCCTTAATCAGGCCATTTAAGATATCCTCAGAAAAGTCCACCGAGTTTTGCATATTCGACCAAAACGACCCCTCGTAGATACCCAGCCACTCGATACCCACCAGCGCACCACCAAATATCCCCACCAGAGAGAAAATAGTCGCCAACACCGGCAAACAGATAAAGCCAGCCCACAACCGTGGCGCAACAATACGCCGTAATGGGTCAACCCCGATCATCTCCAGACTAGAAAGCTGCTCAGTGGCTTTCATCAAACCAATCTCTGCCGTAAGCGCAGAGCCTGCCCGTCCAGCAAACAACAGCGCCGTTACGACGGGCGCAAGCTCCCGCACCAAGCTCAGAGCCACCATCTGCCCGACGGCTTGTTCAGACCCGTAGTCCACCAGAATCGTATAGCCCTGAAGCCCCAATACCATACCGATAAACAAGCCTGAGACCACGATAATGATGAGTGACAACACACCCACAAAGTGGATTTGCTTAATCACCAACGGCAGCATCATCGCCGGCTGCGGGCGCGCAATCAGCGACTGCATCAAGATAATGCCTGCTGATCCGAACGCTTCGAGCTTTTTCAGCCCTTTATGCCCAACCCGGGCAAGTAAATCCAGCATACTCAGCTGTCCTGCAACAGTTCAGACTGATAATCCCCGGCCGGGAAATGAAACGGCACAGGCCCATCAGGTAATCCCTGAATAAATTGGCGTACTTTCAATGAAGACGCATTGTTGATCTCTTCAGGCGTCCCTCTGGCAACAACCTCAGCATCTGAAATCAAGTAAATGTAGTCAGCAATCGCCAGCGTTTCCTGAATATCATGGGATACGATAATACTGGTATGACCCAGCGCTCTATTGAGTCGACGAATTAAGTTCACCAACACTCCCATTGCGATCGGGTCCTGACCAGTAAATGGCTCATCATACATAACGAATTCAGGGTCCAGCGCAATCGCACGCGCCAGCGCTACACGTCGCGCCATGCCTCCGGACAACTCACTCGGCATCAGGTCTCGCGCACCCCGTAATCCCACAGCATGCAACTTCATCAACACAACATCACGTATCATCTCTTCTGAGAGATCCGTATGCACCCTCATCGGAAATGCAACGTTCTCGTAGACACTGATATCAGTAAAAAGTGCTCCGCTCTGAAACAACATCCCCATACGCGACCGCATCTTGAACAGCTCACGACGGTTCAGGCGCGGAACATCCTTCCCATCCACGAGAATAGAACCGCTGTCCGGCATCAACTGCCCGCCGATCAAGCGTAATAACGTCGTTTTCCCGGTACCTGAGGGGCCCATAATGGCGGTAATTTTCCCACGTGGCACCTGGATATCCACGTTGTTATATATCGCCCGTTCCCCACGCGAAAAACTGAGTTTTTGTATGTCAATGATGACGTCGTCGAAGCTATCCATAGGCTCTATAGATGTAGGGAGTTGTGGCTAGTTCCTTCCTTGCCAACATTTTTTATCAAATGCTGTCGTTCGATAGACTGGAGGAGCATTACCGTGATTCAAAAGGCCGCGAATTATACCACCGCCCACCTTAAAGCTGAACACTAAATAATTTTGCTCAATGCAATAGATTATTCCATTGAGCGCTTCTATCAGCGTTTAATCAAACCACGCATTCTGTTTTAATAGCCCCCTCTATTTACTGGCAACGAGATGCACAATGCTGTACCCAACACTCGCAATCATTACAGGCTTGGTTTTACTAGTATGGAGCGCAGACCGGTTTGTAATCGGCGCAGCTGCAACCGCCCGTAACTTCGGCATGTCACCGATGCTCATCGGTCTGACCATCGTATCCTTCGGCACCTCTGCACCAGAGATACTGGTTTCCTACATGGCCTCCATCAATGACGCAGGAGAGCTTGCAGTCGGCAATGCATTAGGCTCCAACATCGCCAACATTGCTTTAGTATTAGGTATTACAGCCATTATCGCCCCACTTCCGGTTAAATCCGGCGTATTGCGTAAAGAACTTCCATTACTGCTTGCTGTCACTGTTTTTGCAGGCATGCTGCTTCTGGATCTCCAGCTCACGCTGGTCGACAGTGTTATTTTGCTGTCCATGCTGGCGCTCAGTTTGTATCTTTTCCAACGTTTTCAACGCAACGCTTCACCGGAAGAAAGCGCCAACGAAGAGGAAGAGTTACCCGAACTAAAAACGGGTAATGCTGTTTTCTGGCTGATTCTAGGGCTTGTTATTCTGGCTGGGAGCTCCCGCCTGCTGGTCTGGGGGGCGACTGAAGTAGCCTTGGCATTAGGCGTTAGCGAGCTGATCATTGGCCTCACTATCGTCGCCATTGGAACCAGCCTGCCTGAATTGGCGGCGTCGGTTGCCAGTGCCCTTAAAGGACATCATGACCTGGCCATTGGCAACGTGGTCGGTTCCAATATATTCAACCTTGTAGCGGTTATGGCCGTTCCGGGGTTTATTGCACCGCTAGCGATCGATAGTATCGTTTTAATCAGGGATTACAGCGTTATGCTGGGTCTGACCGTTGCATTGATCGCTTTCGGTTTGATTCAGAAACCACCAAAGATCAATCGATATGAAGGCATCCTACTGACTGCGCTGTATGCAGGTTATCTGGTACTGCTATACAATATGACCGTTTAATTCCGGGCACCGAGAAAAAGATGACCAAAAAAGCTGACTTCCTGGCGTCTGCGCGCCGCACCATCCAGCTGGAAACCGAAGCTGTAAAAGACCTAGAAAATCATCTGGACGGTGACTTTCAACATGCCTGCGAATTGATGAGCCAATGCACCGGTCGCATCATTGTTACCGGCATGGGCAAGTCAGGCCATATCGGCCGTAAGATAGCGGCAACCCTTGCTAGCACAGGCACCCCTGCTTTTTTTGTACATCCGGGTGAAGCCAGCCATGGCGATTTGGGGATGTTCACATCTGAAGACGTGGTGCTGGCACTATCAAACTCTGGTGAGACGGCAGAAATCGTGACCATTTTGCCACTGATCAAGCGGATGAACGCTCCACTCATCAGCATGACCGCTAAACCGGACTCCAATCTCTCCCGAGCGGCGGATGCCAATTTACATATAGGCGTGGAAAAAGAGGCCTGTCCACTCAATCTGGCCCCTACGTCCAGCACGACCGCGCAACTGGTCATGGGTGATGCATTAGCGATTGCATTGCTGGAAACCAAAGGCTTTAGCAAAGAAGACTTTGCCTTTTCCCACCCTGGCGGCAGCCTTGGCAGGCAACTGTTGTTAAAGGTAGAAGACGTCATGCACAGTGGTGACGATGTACCTTGTGTAATAGAAGGCACATCGCTGCACAATGCACTTTTCGAAGTCACCGAGAAACGCCTGGGTATGACCGCAGTATTGAATAAAGCCGGCGTTGTTACCGGAGTCTTTACTGACGGAGACTTGCGTCGAGCACTAGACCACGAAGTCAATTTGAAGGGCACGCCTATTGAGCAGGTGATGACCGTTGACTGCACCACAATCCGAG
Organism: Pontibacterium sp.; assembly: GCF_041587635.1. Classification (NCBI taxonomy): domain Bacteria; kingdom Pseudomonadati; phylum Pseudomonadota; class Gammaproteobacteria; order Oceanospirillales; family Oceanospirillaceae; genus Pontibacterium; species Pontibacterium sp. The sequence goes on from NZ_JBFGYC010000011.1 coordinate 15,637, forward strand.
CCGACATTCTGGCTGCAGAGTGCCTTCAAATTATGGAAAGCAAACAAATCAATGCGTTGCTGGTTGTCGATGACGAAAACAAACCTATTGGCGCGCTGAATATGCATGACCTGCTTAAAGCAGGCGTACTCTGATACAGCCCCGACAAACCAACAGAATTTGGAGCAGACCAGATGAACTGGTGCCAGGACCTAACTGACGAACAAGCCACGAAACTTCAGGATGTTAAACTGGCGGTATTCGACGTTGACGGTATTTTGACCAATGGACAGCTGTTATTCCTTCCAGATGGCCAGGAAGTGAAACAGTTTAATACCCTGGATGGGCTTGGCATTAAGCTTTTACAGAAAGCCGGTATTGAAACAGCCATCATTACAGGCCGACGCTCCTCTCAGGTTGAACTTCGCGCTCGCTCGCTGGGCATCACCTATCTGGAGCAAGGCCGCGAAGATAAACTGACCGCACTGAAAGAGCTATGGCAAAAAAGCGGACACAATGCAGAAACAACCGCGTATATCGGTGATGACCTGCCAGATCTTTCGGCTATTCGCGCGGTGACGTTTGGAGCCACCGTGCCCAACGGCCACCCTCTGGTTCAACAACATGCTGACTGGTGCACATTACGTCGCGGCGGCGAAGGAGCCGGTCGTGAATTCTGCGAAAAGATCCTTGCTGCCCAGGACAAACTTGAACAGGTATGGGAGCCATACCTCTAGTGTCTACCGCCCGCACTCGCCTGATTATTGCTGCGCTTCTGCTTGGCCCCGTACTGCTTTACTGGGGCTTAGGTATTGCACCTAGCGAAAGAAGCCGCCCCCCACAAGCGCTACAACAAGGCGAAGACTACTTTGCAACCGATACCCGCACACGGGTATTTGATGACCAAGGCATGCTCGAGCAAACATTCTCCACTCCTCGCCTGGATCACTATCCCGACCGGGCTGAGAGCGAGCTCACAACTCCTGAGATCATTCTTTACGGGACAGACGGCTCAGTAACGACGACAACGGCTAAACATGGCACCCTGCCGGATGACCGGATTAAAGCCTTGCTCAGTGGAGATGTTCGCGTTAAAGACAGTACCAGTTCCGGGGTTGTAACCCTGGTTCTGACCGAGACACTAACGCTTTACCCCGATACAAAGCTGGCTGAAACGGATGAACCAGTCACCATCCTTTCTGACAACGTTCGCTACGACGCTACCGGTATGACAGCCTCGTTCGAGAATAAAACACTTAAGTTGTTATCAAACGTACAGGGATTGCATGAGAATGAAGACTAAATTTCTGGCACTGATGGTTGCAACGCTGCTCAGCGCCACGGCCAACGCGCTACCGGAAGACCGAGAGAAGCCTATTCACGTCAGCGCTGACAGTGCGTCGATTGATGAACGGACCGGTCGAACCGTCTATGTTGGTGACGTAAAAATCACTCAGGGTACCCTGCTAATCGAAGCTGACCGGGTAGAAATGGAGCGAGGCAAAGAAGGCGTTGAGCTGGTTACCGCGTACGGCAATCAAGCCCACTTCCGCCAAAAGCCCGATACCGATAAGCCATATACCGACGCCTGGGGCGATACGATTATCTACAAAGTAGAGAAAGAACACCTCACACTTCAGAAAAACGCTAAAGTTATCAGCGACAAAGATACATTTACTGGTAGCCGCATACTCTACAACCTCAAAACTTCAGTTGTAGACGCGTATAGTGATGGCAAAGATGGCAGTAGCGGCCGGGTAGAGATGATCATCCAGCCCAAAAAAGATAAGGACGCTCAATGAGTAAGCTGCAAGCAACGCATCTTGCCAAAAGTTATAAAGGCCGCGAGGTCATCAAAGATGTATCCCTATCGATTAAAAGTGGTGAAATTGTTGGCCTGCTAGGGCCCAACGGCGCAGGCAAAACCACCTGTTTCTATATGATCGTTGGCTTGGTACGTGCTGATCGCGGACAGGTACTGATCGACGAAAAAGAGATCACTCGCCTGCCGATGCATGGACGTGCTCGCTGCGGTATCGGCTACCTGCCACAGGAAGCCTCGATCTTCCGCAAGATGAGTGTCCGGAACAATCTATTAGCCATTTTAGAAACACGACATGATCTGGACAAAAAGCAGCGCGAAACAAAAATGTTCGAGTTGCTCGAAGAGTTCCACATCACCCATATTATTGACAGCTTAGGCATGAGTTTATCCGGCGGCGAACGCCGACGCGTTGAAATCGCCCGAGCACTGGCCACCGAACCTTCGTTCATCCTGCTAGATGAACCGTTTGCGGGTGTCGACCCTATCTCTGTTAACGATATAAAAAGTACGATTAAGCATTTGCAAAGCAAGGGCATTGGCATCCTGATCACCGACCACAATGTTCGGGAAACGCTGGATATCTGTGAGAAAGCGTATATCGTGAGTGAAGGAACAATCCTCGCAAGTGGCGCTCCGGATGCTATTATGCAGAATAACGCTGTACGTGCAGCCTATCTGGGTGATACGTTTCAACTGTAAGTCATTATTCAAGCTGAACTTTTCTTTAACGCAGCACAGGTTTCTATCGAGTAGTTATGAAGCAAGCGCTACAACTCAAAATTGGCCAGCAACTCACCATGACGCCTCAGCTCCAGCAGGCGATCAGGTTGCTGCAGCTATCGACACTGGACCTGCAACAGGAGATTCAGGAAGCGCTTGAAAACAATCCGATGCTGGATGTTAATGAGGAAGGCGACACCGACACCCCGGCAAGTGAAGAAAAAAACACGCCGGACTCAGCCTCAGATACAACCCCGGATTCCGAAGTGACAGCTCACGCGGAACAGGAGCATACAGAAGAAGCTCAAGTTGCCGACGATAACTGGAATGATGAGATCCCCGCCGAACTCAGTACCGACAGCAGCTGGGATGACACCTTTCAGAGTTCAGCTCCAGGCAGTAGCCGAGACGACTCTGAAGGCACCTTCGAATCCAATGACACCGCAGAAGAAACGCTACAGGATCACCTCCACTGGCAACTGAACCTGACGCCTATGAGCGATCAGGATCGGTTAATTGCGACCAGTCTGATCGATGGTATCAACCCCGATGGCTACCTCACGGTTACACTTGAAGATATCCACGAACATCTGCGTCAACAGGATGGCATCGAGGAATTAGATCTGGATGAAGTCGAAGCAGTGCTGCGACGCATTCAACAATTTGATCCTCCTGGTGTATGCGCACGAGATCTCAGCGACTGCCTCGCAATTCAGTTGGAGCAACTCCCGGATGACACTGCGTGGAAAAAGCAGGCGCTGACAGTCGTCAGAAATTACCTGAAGTTACTTGGTAGCCACGATTACCGTCAACTGATGCGTAAAGCGAGGCTCAAAGAACCTCAGTTGCAGCAGGTCAGTCTGCTCATCCAGCAGCTGAATCCAAAACCCGGCGCATCAATTACCTCCAGTACCGCTGAATACGTGATACCGGATGTCATTGTCACTAAACAGCGCGGTATCTGGACGGTCAACCTTAACCCGGAAGTATCACCCCGCCTGAGAATCAATTCCGGCTATGCCGATCTGGTACGCAGGGCTGATAACAGCGCCGATAACAACTACCTGAAAAGCAACCTTCAGGAAGCGCGCTGGTTTATAAAGAGCTTGCAGAGCCGCAACGAAACCCTGATGAAAGTCGCAAACGAAATCGTTAAACGACAGGAAGGTTTTCTCGAGCACGGTGAGGAAGGGATGAAACCCATGGTACTGCATGACATCGCAGAAGCCGTTGAAATGCACGAATCAACCATCTCCCGTGTCACGACACAAAAGTACATGCACACCCCGAGAGGGATTTTTGAGCTGAAGTACTTCTTCTCCAGCCACGTAAACACCAACGATGGTGGAGCCGCCTCCTCTACGGCAATCCGAGCGCTGATTAAAAAACTGGTTGCCGCTGAAAATCCGGCAAAACCGTTAAGTGATAATAAGATCGCACAATTTCTGGACGAACAGGGATTTAAAGTAGCCCGACGTACAATTGCGAAATATCGGGAGGCAATGAGCATTCCGCCTTCTAATGAACGCAAGCGTCTGGTTTAATGGAAACGGAAACACAGGACGAATACAGTCACTGCCAATAGGAGAGACCTATGCAGATTAATATTACTGGCCATCATGTCGAACTGACTGAATCTATGAGTAATTATGTGCACTCCAAGTTTGAAAAACTGGGACGGCATTTTGACAATATCACCAACGTCCAGGTGACACTCAGCGTCGACAAAAAACGTCAGAAAGCAGAAGGTGATCTTCACCTTGCCGGCGGACAGATCTTTGCTGCTCACGAACATGATGATATGTACGCCTCTATCGACGGTCTTGTCGATAAACTGGACCGTCAGATCATTAAGCACAAAGAAAAACTCAAAAAACACAAATAAGTCATATCATTCTCAACACACCCTATGTTGATTCAAGAGCTACTGACGCCCTCGAGAACCCTATGCGGCTTCGAGGGCGGAAGCAAAAAACGTGTACTGGAAAAAACCAGTCAGCTAATCGCCGAGCAAAATCCCGGTCTGGAAGCTGATACTGTATTCTCAGGACTACTCGGCAGGGAGCGTCTAGGCAGCACCGGTATCGGTGATGGCGTGGCAATCCCCCACTGCCGGCTACAAGACTGTCAGAACGCCTTGGGCTACCTGATCACACTGGACTCACCGATTGATTTTGACTCAATTGATGGCAAGCCCGTAGATCTGATCTTCACCCTTGTCGTACCGGAAGAAGCCTGTGACGAACATCTTCAGACGCTGGCTTCAGCTGCAGAGCTGTTTAGTCAGGAGTCGGTACGCAGTGCCCTACGTAATACCAGTGATGATGCCGCTCTGTATACCGTCATTTCTGATCTGGGCAATTAACGAAATACCTCATCACACAGGCAGGAGGGGACATGAAGCTTGTTGTTATCAGCGGCCGATCAGGATCTGGTAAAAGTACAGCGCTTCAGGCGTTAGAAGATATCGGCTTCTACTGCATCGACAATCTTCCTGCGACCCTGCTGCCCTCACTGGTTGCTCAGATGACCAGTGATCCGCAGCATCCAGAGCACATTGCGATCAGTATTGATGCACGCAATTTGCTGAGCAATCTGGCGCAGCTTCCCACCATTCTCGAAGCACTGAAAAAAGATGAGCAGGAAGCACACTACGAAGTGCTTTACCTTGATGCATCAGAAGCAACTCTGCTAAAGCGCTACAGTTCTACACGCCGTAAACACCCTCTATCAGACGATAATCGCGGCCTGCTGGAATCGATTCAGCTCGAACAGCAGCTACTCGAACCCATCGCTAAAATGGCCGATTTGCGCATCGACACAACACGTCTGAACCTATACGACCTGCGTGATACGGTTAAAAGTCGCATTGCCGACCGCAGTGATCAGTCACTTGCAGTGCAGTTTGAATCGTTTGGCTTTAAACACGGTGTACCGTTGGATGCCGATATTGTTTACGATGTCCGCGTCCTGCCCAACCCATATTGGATTCCTGAATTGCGTCAATACTCGGGTCTGGACCAGCCTGTGATCAACTTTTTATCTGAATCAGATCAGGTGCAGGAGATGCAGGACCACATTACCGAGTATCTGGAATGCTGGTTACCACGCTTCGCCGCCAACAATCGCAGCTACATTACAGTGGCCATAGGCTGTACGGGGGGGCATCATCGATCAGTCTACCTGGCGACCCGTTTAGCTTCTCATTTTGAAAAACTTATGGATAATGTCCATGTCCGCCATCGGGAACTGAAGTGACAGACCTAACGACATGATCGAAAAGAAACTAGAAATCATCAACAAACTGGGCCTTCACGCCCGTGCAGCTGCGAAACTCACCGGCGTAACCGGCCGCTTCTCCAGCGATATAAAAATCGCCAAGGAAGGACGCCAGGTCGACGGCAAGAGCATCATGTCCGTTATGATGCTGGCAGCCAGCATCGGTACCGAGCTGATATTTTGCATCGAAGGTGATGACGAACAGGATGCGATGCAAGCCATCGAATCACTGGTCAACAATCGCTTCGACGAAGAAGAATAGGACGCCTCCAACAGCCCTCTCTCTTCATCTTCCCTCGATCCACAACCCATCCTCAGTGTCAGAGCAGCCAGCCCTTTCACTACATAAGATTGTTTCAATCCAGCGCGGCAATCAGGCTGGTTTAAACCTCTGCTTTTGCTACACTCCCCCGCACATGGGTTATTCCCCTCGTCACAATCCGCTATAATTGGGACAGATTGGAGCCTACCCTGTTTATCCTCCGGATTATGAGTTAACGCAGCATGAGTACATCAGCGCAGAGAACACAGTTTGAAAAGCTTGCAGATGCGCTGGATAGTGGCGAATTCCAACAGATTCGTTTTGTCCTCAATCATAGCCTGCGCCCGGCAGAAGTTGCCCGCCTGATTGAAAAGTCCCCGCCTAAGGAACGACAGATTCTCTGGAATCTGATCAATACAGACCTGGAAGGTGAAGTCCTTCAGGACTTAGGGGATGACGTACAAGCGGAAATTCTAAGCCGAATGGACGCAGCAGAAGTATTGGCGATCACCGAATCGCTGGATACCGATGACATGGCTGACGTCATTCAGCAGCTGCCGAACACGGTCATGAAAGAGCTGCTGCGGATTATGGACAAACAAAACCGCAAACGCGTAGAGCAGGTTTTGTCCTATCCTGAGGATACTGCCGGTGGCCTGATGAACACCGATACGGTCACCATCAGACCCGACATCTCGGTAGAGACGGTAATGCGATATATGCGCCGTCACAAAGAGATACCGGAAATGACCGACAGCCTGATTGTTGTCAGCCGAAAGGATTCCTATATCGGAATTCTGCCACTGACGAAATTGCTGGTCTCAGATCCGAATATCACCGTACGCGAAATCATGGTGACCGAAATCGAGCCTATTTCGGCCACCATGCCCGACAATGAAGTGGCCGTACTGTTCGAACAGCATGACCTGGTCTCCGCCCCGGTTATTGATGACGACGGTCGCCTGCTGGGCCGTATTACCATCGATGATGTCGTTGACGTCATCCGTGAAGACGCGGATCACTCACTGATGAGCATGGCCGGTCTGGACGAAGATGAAGATACCTTTGCGCCCGTCATGAAAACCACCCGTCGGCGTGCGCTGTGGCTGGGGATCAATCTGATCACCGCCTTTGTCGCATCAGCCGTGATTGGATTATTTGAAGAGACGATCGATAAGGTCGTTGCACTGGCCGTTCTTATGCCTATCGTGGCATCGATGGGTGGGATTGCTGGCTCTCAAACATTAACACTGGTGATTCGTGGTCAGGCTTTGGGGCATGTGGAGAAGTCCAATGCTAACTGGCTTCTAAGCCGCGAAATGATCGTTGGTGCGATGAATGGCCTACTTTGGGCACTCGTCGTGGCTGCAGTAGCGATCGCCTGGTTCCAAGATACAACAATAGGCATTATTATCGCTCTGTCGATTGTGATTAATCTTATTGCAGGCGCGATGGCGGGTACCTTATTACCCCTTGGGCTCAAAGCCGTCGGTATCGACCCTGCCCTTGCTGGCAGCGTCCTGCTTACAACAATTACCGATGTGGTTGGATTCTTTACGTTTCTGGGTCTGGCCACCGTGTTTTATAGCTAATACTGGTTATCCATGGTTAACAACGAAGATTTTTCAAAAGACGATTCCTCAGAAGAGGAGTGGGTCAGTAAAACCCAAATTAAAAAAGAGATGCTCGAACTGCAGACGCTGGGGGAAAAGCTCAGCACCTTAACGGCAGAGCAGCTAAAAACCGTCCCGATGTCTGAACCCTTGCGCGCGGCAATTGAAGAGTGCAGTCGCATCAAACCTCGCAGCGGAGCGATGAAGCGCCACATGAACTATGTGGGACGCCTCATGCGCACCGAAGATGCGGAAGAGATTGAACAGGCAATGGGACGCTTTGAAGCGGGTAGCCAAG
>NZ_JBFGYC010000012.1:0-22355 GCF_041587635.1 Pontibacterium sp.
CCTGTAGGGTCGGATTCATCCGACCGGTAGTCTGGAAGACTACCCTACAACGGGCTCTGGTGGCTTGGGCGGAGCCGATAGGGGCTGCTCAACAGGTTTATACGATGACGTGAGATATCGATCCCGACCTACCTTGTAGGGTCGGATTCATTCGACCGGTAGTCTGAAAGACTACCCTACAACGGGCTCTCGTGGCATGGACGGAGTCGATAGGGGCTGGTCAACAGGTTTATACGACGACGTGAGATATTGATCCCGACCTACCTTGTAGGGTCGGATTTATCCGACCGGTAGTCTGGAAGACTGCCCTACAACGGGCTCTGGTGGCATGGACGGAGCCGATTGTGACGATCAACAAGTGTATACGATAACGTGAGATAGCAATCCCGACCTCCTGTAGGGTCGGATTCATCCGACCGGTAGTCTGGAAGACTACCCTACAACGGGCTCTGGTGGCTTGGGCGGAGCCGATAGGGGCTGGTCAAAAGTTATATACGCGACGTGAGATATTGATCTCGACCTCCTGTAGGGTCGGATTTATCCGACCGGTAGTCTAAAGACTACCCTACAACGGGCTCTGGTGGCATGGACGGAGCCGATAGGGGCTGGTCAAAAGTTATATACGCGACGTGAGATATCGATTCCGACCACCTGTAGGGTCGGATTCATCCGACCGGTAGTCTAAAGACTACCCTACAACAGAATCGGGTAGGTTGGGTCGAGCCATCGGCGATACCCAACAACGATACCCAATAGATACGAGACAAGACAGGATCAGTGACTGATCGCGGCAGACGCTTCTGCTGCGGCACCTTCCAACTCGTTCAGGTGTGCCAAAAACAGGGTAAATATCTCTTACTGGGTTGAGGTATTCAGGCGGGTATGAATATTCTTGCGATGTACCTTCACCGTCCCCAAGCTGATGCTCAGCATGTTGGCGATTGCTTTGGAGGAGTGTCCCTGCAAGATCAGGCCTGAGATCTCCTGTTCGCGTCTTGTCAGGACGCCGCTGCCAAAAGTATTAAGCGCCTGCTTCATGGCACCGTCAGATTTCTCGTACTGTACATATTCCTGTGACTGAGACAGCCAGAACTGACGCACCAGCGAGTTAATAATCGGATAGATATCCTGCAAGCGATGAAGCTCTGCGCGGGTAATTGTGCCCAGACTGGATTTTCGGCCCAGCGAGATGGTGCAGGTCACGTGCTTATCCAGCTCTATAACAAAGTTGATCTCATCGACCAGGTCGAAGTCTTTATAACAACTTTGATAATACTCAGTGGTTTCAAATGAGTCAGGGGCAATTTCTGCCAGACGACTCACACCCGGTGACATGCCGTGTTGGATAGCATTAAACAACGGGTCCAGAATATAGGACTTATTGATGTAGTTATGCAGCGTCGGGCTTTGATCTGCCGGATCGGTTGGATGCAGGATGATGGGTTTGAATGACTTTTTATAGGTCACCATCAGTACGGTATCAAAATGGCACTGGGTGGCCAGAAAGTCAGCCAGAACTTTGGGAAAACTGCGCAGGCGGATATGGTCGATCAGTGATGCGAGATCTTTCTGCCAGCTTACGGATTGTGCGTCCGGATGATATCTGTTGTGCATAAAAGCCTCTCTGAATCGGTTTCCTTGCCGCGTCGGTAGTACCGTACTATATGTGATTAAAAAAGCTGGCTACATCGCTGTAGCCAGCGAAAAAGGAGTTGTAAAACAACTCCCTGTCTCGGATTTAGCTAACAGACTCAAGTGTCAGATCAAAGCAGATGCGTGCTTTCTCAATCAGCTCGTCCACTTCTGCGTGGCTGATCACCAGCGGTGGTGACAGCACCATGCGGCTACCCACAGCGCGCATGATCAGGCCGTTGTTAAAGCAGTGGTCGCGGCAGATCATGCCGATGTCCAGATCACTTGGGAAGAGCTCTTTTGCCTCTTTGTCCTTAACCAGTGCAATACCGGCCACCAGACCCACGCCTTCGATATGACCGACGAGCGGATGCTCTGACAACGTCTCACGCAGTTTCTGCTGAAAGTATGGGCCAATATCTTTGCCCACGTATTCGACGATGTTTTCTTCTTTCATCAGGCGGATGTTTTCAATCGCGACAGCCGCAGCGACCGGATGACCGGAGTAGGTGAAGCCGTGGTTGAAATCATCATCGTGTTCAATCAGTGCGTTGGCGATGCGATCACCGACAGCAACGGCCGCGATCGGCAGATAGCCGGAGGACAGACCTTTCGCCATAGAGATGATGTCCGGTTTGATCTCCAGCGTGTCGCTGCCAAACCAGCTACCGGTGCGGCCAAAACCACAGATCACTTCGTCAGCGGCCAGCAGAATATCGTACTTCTGGCAGATCTTCTGGATTTCGCTCCAGTAGTTAGCCGGAGGAACGATCACACCGCCTGCACCCTGAATCGGTTCGCCGACGAAGGCAGCGACATTGTCCGGGCCTACTTCCAGAATCTTCTCTTCCAGCGCTTTGGCGCAGGCGATGCCGAACTCTTCTTCGCTCATGTCGTCCGCTTCGCCATACCAGTATGGCTGGCGGATGCGTTCGATGTTTGGCACCAATGGCGCGCCCTGTTTATGCATGCCGCTCATGCCGCCCAAGCTGGTGCCGCCGACGGTGCTGCCGTGGTAGGCATTTTCCCGGCTGATCAGAATGTTGCGGTATGGCTTGCCTTTAATGGCCCAGTACTGACGTACCATGCGAATGATCGTATCGATCGCTTCAGAGCCAGAGTTCGCAAAGAAGATGTGGTTCAGATCACCTGGTGTCACGCTGGCGATCTCTTTCGCCAGCTCAGCTGCCGGAGTATGCGTGGTCTGGAAAAAGGTGTTGTAGTACGCCAGCTCGTTCATCTGTTTGGTGGCAGCATCGACCAGCTCTTTGCGGCCGTAACCCATGTTGACGCACCATAGGCCCGCCATTCCATCCAGAATCTTCTGACCTTCGCTATCCCACAGGTAAACGCCTTCACCTTTACAGATGACGCGTGCGCCTTTTTTATTCAGTGCGCCGGTATTGGTAAACGGATGCAGGTGATGTTCGGCGTCGGTGGCCTGAACGACGGCGGTGATTGAGGAATTGTTGTTTTTATCTTCTAGCATCTCTCTCTCCCAACGGTGCTTTCACTGAATAGTAAATGGCGTGAAAGCTGAAGAACGTGACATTGTTAATTGAAAAATTGTGATCATAAAAGAAAAGGAGGTGTGCTCCTTGGGATGATCATTTGATTTCATTTTGTGATCACAAAATTACAAAGTCAACAAAAAAACTGACATGGCAGCACGCCGAGTTGTGCAAAAAACAGTCTGATTTTGTCTGGAAGCGGGATGGATTCTGGGAATGAGGGGTTGCGAAAAAAAAGTGCGGAAAGGAGGGGGAGCCGCTAAATCTAGTTAACGGCGTGAGTCGATTTTTCGATGAAACTGTGCAGCAGTTCGGGGGTGCCAGCGAAGGCGATACCCTCGCGAATATCGGCGGTGATTGCCAGTTGGAGGGCAAATGCATCCTGCTTTTCTATCGCACTCATCGCTTCATTATGCCTGTCGATCAGATAGTGTTCTTCCAGTTTGCTGGTGGCCAGTCGCATAAAAGGACCAAGCTGTAACCACAAACTTTCAATCAGCGGCAGCGTGACCTGGTGGGGGTTCGCTGTATACAGTGCGCGATGGAAATTCTGATTAAGAATGCTGACCTGCTCCAGGTCACCTTGCTCCTGAGCCACGTCTATCAGGTGGTCCAGCTCTCTGAGATGTTCCAGTCTTGTTGCGTCTATATAGGGTAGTGCTCGCGCTGCGGCATGAGATTCGATAGCGATACGTGCTTCGCAGAGTTCATTGAACTTCATCGCAGTCATGCGGGGCACCATGACACGGCGATTGCCCTGAATCTCCAGCGCATTTTCTGCCGCAAGCTGGCGCAGCGCTTCGCGTACGGGCATTGGGCTAACGTCCAAAATACGAGCTAGCTCGCGAATCGTGAGGGCGCGACCGGGTAAAATCTGGCCATTCATCACCGCGTAGCGCAGGGTCTGATATACCCACTGGGTTATAGTTACAGCGTCGTCACGCTCAGTTAAGGTGATTTCTATCGGAGATTTTTTATCCATTTCGGTTACGACTTGGCTCTTTTTTATCTCCTATTCTAATGCGATCACGAATCTGGGTGAATGGTTTTTTGTCTTTCAGGCAAATCTTGACCATAAGGATGATTTGTGATCACATTGGGTTAAGGTTTGTGATCACATTTTTGGTTTTGCTCTATGCTCAAAAGAGAGCGTGCAAAACACAGTGGCACATGTAGCACTGCACCGAATAAGTGCGACAAGATTTCGAGAGAGAATCTTATATATGTCTTCTAATAACGATAAAGAATTTGACCTGTTTATTACCGACCTCAACGGTAATCTGCGCGGCAAGCGTATGCCTGCAAACGCAATCAGCAAGGTAATGGAAGAGGGCGTTAAACTGCCGCGCTCCGTTATCGGTTTCGACTTCTGGGGTGATGATGTACTGGACAATGGTCTGGTATTTGAAACCGGCGACAGCGATGGTGTGTGCATGCCTGTGCACGACAAACCGGTACCCGTGCCTTGGGCTGAGTCTCCACGTGACCAGATCCTGGCGACGATGTTCAACCCGGACGGCACACCGTTCAGTGCAGACCCACGTCAGGCGCTGAATTCAGTGGTTGATCGCTTTAAAGCACTGGGTCTGACCCCGGTCGTGGCGACTGAGCTTGAGTTCTACCTGATGGATGGCAAGTCTGAAGAGACGCAGCGCCCGCAGCCGCCGATTCTGGTGGAAGGTCATGGCCGTCGTTTGGCGGAGACTGATTGTTACTCCATTGATGAGATGGATGGTCTCTCTTCTTTCTTTGCCGAAGTGCGTTCTGTCTGCGAAGAGCAGGGTGTGCCAGCGGATACGATTATTTCTGAGCTGGGCCCGGGTCAGTTTGAGATCAATCTCAACCACGTACCGAATCCAATGCAGGCCGGTGATCAGGCGATTATGTTTAAGCGTCTGGTGCGAGGCATTGCACGTAAACACGGTTATGCCGCGACCTTTATGGCAAAACCGTATGCCAATAAGAGTGGCAATGGCTTCCATGTGCACTTCAGTTTGCTCAACGAATCCGGTGAAAACGTCTTCGACAACGGTGGGGATGAAGGTACTGATGTACTGAAACACGCTGTAGCGGGTCTGATGCACACCATGGCTGACAGCATGCTGGCCTTTGCCCCGCATATGAATTCCTACCGCCGCTTTATGGTCGGTGCACATGCGCCAACCTGTGCCAGCTGGGGGTATGAAAACCGTACCGTGGCGATCCGTATTCCGGAAAGTCCACCGATTGCCCGCCGTATCGAACATCGTGTTGCGGGTGCGGATGCGAACCCGTATCTGGTGTTGGCGACGATTCTGGCCGGTGCGTTGTACGGTATTGAGAACAAGCTGATGCCACCATCCCCGATTCAGGGTGATGCCTACACCGAGGCGAATCAGGATCTGATCTTGCCGAACAAGTGGGATGAGGCGACCGATATCTTCAACCGCAGTGAAGTGTTGAGAGAGTATCTGGGCGATGAATTTGTGCGGGTGTTTACCGCCGCTAAACGTCAGGAACTGCGAAAACTGCACGCGCAGATCTCCGATATAGAATACGAATCCTATCTCGGATTCTTGTAAGACCAGACCCCTGTGGATCGCCGTAAGGCTGATTCACAGGGGTTTTTTTATGCCTTGCTGCAAGGTTTTCATGATTGATGAAAATCAAAGGTATACCGCTCTGTAAAGCGCGAGAAGGTGTTGCTGAAAGGGCTCATTTGGTCTCGGCTTATACCTTTACTTAATTGTTAACTGCATGATTTATAAGGGGTTTTTAAAATACCTACTGGGGGGTATATAGATCATCCAAGTGGGTAGCGTACATTCAAATTAGCGTGTTACGCGTGACGAGATAAGCGCCTTAAAGCGACTGTCTCTGGCTAGGCTTGAACGCGGTTGATAGAGCAGACCCCTATCGTCTCTGATGACCGTGATAATAAAAACAAAAGATAAACGTCTGATGACGCCAAACGAAACCTACGGGTTGTGAGGGTTACCAGATGCAGCAGCGAAATGCTGTGCCTAAAATGGAGAATCTTTATGCACCTCAAGAAAATTGGTTTGACCGCCGCACTTCTTACCGCCGCTCTGTCTACTACTGCTGTCGCTGAACAGCAGGTTCTGAACGTCTACAACTGGTCTGATTACATTGATCCCGCAGCGGTGAAGCAGTTTGAAGCTGAAACCGGCATCAAAGTGAACTATGACGTTTACGATTCAAACGAAGTTCTCGAAGCCAAGCTGATGTCCGGTGGCAGCGGCTACGATGTGGTGGTGCCAACCGGTTCATTTTTGGAACGTCAGGTTAAGGCGGGTATCTATGCTGAGATCGACCGTTCTAAGCTGAGCAACTACAGCAATCTCGATAGCGTGCTGATTGAAAAAATCTCGCGTCATGATGCCGGCAACAAGCATAACGTTCCGTACGCATGGGGCACGATTGGTCTGGGTTACAACGAAGCGATGGTGAAAGCCCGTTTGGGTGATATGCCAGTTGATACGCTGGACCTGCTGTTCAAGCCGGAAGTTGCGGCCAAACTGGCGGATTGTGGTATCGGTTTGCTGGATTCACCGGCAGAGGTGATGTCCATCGCGCTGAACTATCTGGGTCTTGATCCAAACTCTGAAAAGAAAGCCGATCTGAAAAAGGCCTCTGCGCTGATCAGTGCGGCCCGTCAGAACTATAAGTACTTCCACTCCGGCAAATACATCTCTGATCTGGCAAATGGCGAAATCTGTGTCGCGCTGGGCTACAACGGTGATGTTCTGCAGGCTCAGAGCCGTGCAGAGGAAGCCGGTCAGGGTCACAAGATTGGTTATGCCATTCCTAAAGAGGGCACGCTGGTCTGGTTTGATCTGATGGCGATCCCGTCAGATGCTCCGCACCCGGATGCAGCACATCAGTTCATCAACTACGTGCTGAAAGCTGAAACCGGCGCTGGCATCGCGAACTACGTCTACTACGCAGTTGCGAACAAAGCAGCGGAGCCGTTGTTGAACAAAGATGTGATTGGCAACCCGGGTATCTACCCATCAGACGAAGTGAAAGCGAATCTGTTTACCCAGAATGCGCACACGGCGAAGTTTGACCGTAAGCTGACGCGTGCCTGGACAAACATCAAAACCGGTCGTTAAGGCCCATACTAGAAGGGGAGCCTTGTTCCCCTTCTGTTTCTCGACCGCTGCATTCGGCAAGTCTCTAAATAAGCATGTTCTGTTCAGAGTGTGCTTATTTAGAAACTTCCCCCTTTGGAATTTCTGGTTTGGTCTGATCTAAAAACCGTAGGAACAGTGATCCACCGGATTTTTTCAGAATTACTAATAAGAATAAATAAACGAGGGTTTGTTATGACTTCCTCTCAGGTAATCGATATGCAGAGCTCCACCGCGGCCGCCACAAAAGAGGTACCGCTGTGGAAGCAGGATGGCGCTGAGCCCTTCCTGAAAATAGAAAACGTCACCAAAATGTTTGGTGAGTTTACAGCTGTCGATAATGTCTCTCTGAATATTTATAAAAATGAACTGTTCTGTCTCTTGGGTGGATCAGGTTCCGGTAAAAGTACGCTGCTGCGTATGCTGGCCGGCTTCGAATCACCGACCAGTGGCCGTATCCTGATTGATGGCGTTGATATGTCGGGTATCCAGCCGTGGAAACGTCCGGTCAATATGATGTTCCAGTCCTATGCGTTGTTTCCTCATCTGACCGTGGCTGACAATATTGCCTTTGGCCTGAAGCGCGAAGGTGTGGGCCGCAGCGAAGTCAAAAAACGTGTCGCTGAGATGCTGGATATGGTGCAGCTGGGTCACTTGGGTAAGCGTAAGCCGAACCAGTTGTCTGGCGGTCAGCGTCAGCGTGTTGCACTGGCCCGTTCCCTGATTAAACGTCCGAAGTTGCTGTTGCTGGATGAGCCATTGGGCGCACTGGATAAAAAGTTGCGTGAAGAGACTCAGTTTGAGCTGATCAATATTCAGGAAGAGCTGGGTGTGACCTTTGTGGTCGTGACCCACGATCAGGAAGAAGCGATGACGCTGGCGAGCCGCATTGGTGTCATGAATAACGGTGTGATCGTCCAGACGGATGAGCCGCATGATGTCTACGAATATCCCAACAGTCGTTTTGTGGCAGAGTTTGTCGGTTCGGTGAACTTGTTTGAAGGGCAGGTGACACAGGATGAGCCGGACAGTGTGCGGATCAGCTCACCGGAAGCCGGTGCGACCTTATATGTTAATCACGGTATCAGCTGTGCGCCGGATCAAGTGGTGCATGTGGCGATTCGTCCCGAGAAGATCACCATCAGTCACAACCGCCCGAATCAATCTGAGAACTGCTTACAGGGTGAGATTGAAGAGATCGCTTACATGGGCAGTTTGTCGGTCTTTAAAGTACGTCTCCCAAGCGGAAAGGAAGTGCGTGTCACGCAACCCAACTTTACTCGTGATATGGGCGAACGCTTTACCTGGAATGACAAAGTGTTCCTGTTCTGGGATGAAGATAGCAGCGTGGTACTGACCGTATGAGTATCTCAACTGGATCCGCTTGGGTCGACGGCTCTTCGGCGTTGATGAAGCGATATAACTTATTCCGAAGCATTAATTGGGGTAAAGCCGCAGTTGTTGCGGTGCCGGGTCTGTGGCTGGCGATATTCTTCTTTATCCCGTTTCTCGTCGTGTTCAAAATCTCCCTGTCTGAAACAGCGATCGCGGTACCACCCTATACCTCGCTGCTGGAATGGGATCTGGAGGAGGCCTATGTCACCTTCAAGATGAACCTCGGCAACTATCTGTATCTGATTGAAGACGCGTTTTATCTGGATGCGTATCTCAGTTCGATCAAGATTGCCGGTGTATCTACCTTCTTTGCACTGATTGTGGCGTTTCCAATCGCTTACCTGATCGCCCGTTCTGAGGGCTCTACCCGTGGTTTGTTGCTGGCGCTGGTGATCCTGCCGTTCTGGACCTCGTTTCTGCTGCGTGTATACGCGTGGATGGGGTTTCTGAAGAAGAACGGAATCGTGAATGAGTTTCTGCTTTCAACCGGTCTGATCGATCAGCCACTGGTGATGCTGCAAACAGACTTTGCGGTGTATATCGGTATTGTTTATACCTACCTGCCGTTTATGGTGCTGCCGCTTTACAGCGCTCTGGAAAAGATGGATGTCAGTTTGCTGGAGGCTGCTGAGGATCTGGGCTGCCCGCCGGTGAAAGGGTTCTTCCTGATCACGTTGCCACAGGTGATTCCGGGTATTGTTGCGGGTTGTATGCTGGTGTTTATTCCGGCCGTGGGTGAGTTTGTGATACCGGCGTTGTTGGGTGGTTCTGATACCTTAATGATTGGTCGTGTGTTGTGGGATGAGTTCTTCCTCAACCGTGATTGGCCGATGGCCTCGGCAGTGGCGATTGTCATGCTGGTGGTGCTGGTACTGCCCATCATGTTGATACGTAACGGTCAGGGTAAAAGTGAGGAGGCCATCTGATGAAACGCAGATCATTATTCCTGAATTTCGCAGCTGCAGGTGGTTTCCTGTTCCTGTACGCGCCCATTATTGCGCTGATTATCTACAGTTTTAACAAGTCTAAACTGGTGACGGTTTGGGGTGGCTGGTCATTAAAGTGGTACGGTGAGCTGTTCCAGAATGAGCAGATCATCAACGCCGCACTGCTCAGTTTGAAGATCGCCTTTATCAGTGCTTCGCTGGCGGTGGTGCTGGGTACGATGGCCGGTTTTGTCCTGAGCCGTTACGGACCGTTTCGCGGCAAAATGATCCTGTCAGGCTGGATTACCGCTCCGCTGGTGATGCCTGAAGTGATTACCGGTCTGTCGCTGTTGCTATTGTTTGTGGCGATGGAGGGCCTCTTCGGATGGCCATCGGGGCGCGGCACCAGCACCATCATCATCGCCCACACCACATTCTGTATGGCATATGTGGCGGTCATTGTGCAGGCGCGTCTGGCATCGATGGATGAAACACTGGAAGAGGCGGCGATGGATCTGGGCGCGAAGCCAAGCTCACTGTTCTTTCTGGTGACGCTACCGCTGATCGCACCGGCGATTATCTCCGGTTGGCTGCTGTCCTTTACCTTGTCGCTGGATGATCTGGTGATTGCCAGCTTCGTCTCCGGTCCGGGTAACAGTACCCTGCCGATGGTGATCTTCTCCAAGGTCCGTCTGGGGGTAACACCTGAGGTGAACGCACTGGCCACCATTATGATCGCGATTGTTGCGATTGGCGTTATCGCGGCGATGTACCAGATGCGCCGTCAGGCCCGATTGCTGGCGAAGCCGGAATAACCACTCTGTTTGTGTTCACTCGCTTCTGCACGGGCGAGTGGACACAAATGCTCTAATTTTGTTTTGCAGGAAATAGTCATGAAGATAGGTATCCTCGCCACCGGTATTACACCGGATGAGTTAATCAACCAGTACGGTTCTTACGCCGATATGTTTGTGCAGCTGTTTGATAAAGCGCAGCATCAGTTTGAGTATGAACTGTTTGATGTGCGAGACGGTGTATTCCCACAGAGTGCGGCGCAATGTGATGGCTGGATTATCACGGGTTCTAAGTTCAACGTTGACGAAAACCGTGATTGGATGATCAAGCTGAAGCAGCTGATTGTGGATATCGACGCGACGGGTAACCCGATGGTGGGTATCTGCTTTGGTCACCAGATCATTGCTGAAGCCTTTGGTGGCAAAGTTGAGGCGTTCGAAGGTGGCTGGGGTGTGGGTCTGCACCGCTACGAGATGGTGGGTGACACCCGTTTTATCGCTGACGCGCCAGAATCGTTTACGATCAGCGCCATGCATCGCTACCAGGTGACGGCAAAACCGGATAATGCATCCGTCTTCGCTGAGTCTGATTTCTGTCAGTATGCCGGTCTGGTGTACGGCGACAATATCCTCACCTTTCAGGCGCATCCTGAATTTAATCTGCAATACGAAGATGCGCTGGTCGATCTGCGTAAAGGTACGGCGATCCCTGATGAAACGGCGGATGCCGGTCTGGCGACTTTGCGTCAGGACGGTGCGGCGACTGACTCTATCGAAGTGGCACACTGGATGGCTGACTTCTTAACCCGCAAAGCGGTCTGATCTACACAACGCCGTAGCCACGGACTAACGGCTGGCTACGGCATCTTATCTGTTTTCTAACGTTACCCCTCTATCTCTTCAGCTTGGCAGCATGATCAGGCTTTGGGTTCCTGTGCCTGCTTGTCTGCAACGTTGATGGAAGGGCAGGAGCTCCAGATATGAATCTTTCAGTCGGTCAGCGCATTATGCTGACGATGGTTGTGACACTTGCATTGTTTCTGGCTACCTCACTGGTGGCGTATCAAAGTTTCAACTCGGTCAGTCAACAAGTCTCATCGGTCATTCACGATGCCACACCCCGGGTAACGATCAGCGCAAACCTGCGCGCGAATCTGGCGGATACCCAGTACATTCTGCTGAAGTACATCAGCGGTGCCTCGGACACGGACAGCAAAAAGATCAATGCCGAACTGAAGGCTCTGGATAAGGCGTTTAAAGACGATTTTGCATCGTTAAGCCGCATCGAAGGTGAATCCGTCACGCTGGTAGAGATGCGTCAGGTGACAGCCGAGATCTTCAAACAGTCAGAGAAGATTGTCGCTGAGAAAGCTCGTGTTCGCGCTGAGCAGGCGCATATTCTAAAGCAGGCCGAAGAGTTCAAATACCTGACCGGCGAAATGGCCTATACCCTTGAAGACCTCTTGCACGAAGAGTTTCGGTTCGAGTTTCTCAAAGTGGTGAAGCCGCTGCGTGATGATATCGCGTATCTGAACGGGCAGGTGGCTCAGTTGCTGAAATCGAGTGAGCCTGAAAAGGTCGCGCAAATAGAAGCGGAGATTAGTAAATACGTACAACGTCTGGATCAGGCCGTACCTACCGTTGAAGCGCTGGACAAGGAAGCCTATGAATCGATCATGGAGATCTGGCTGCCGTATCGTGAGCAGCTTACCGCTGAAGATCTGACGCTCACCTCCTATCTGCAATCGCTGGCGGCTTTGCGTGAATCAGAACGTCTACTGGCTCATACTGAAAAAATGGTGGCTCGCAACAACCACCAGATAAACCAATTTATCGATGCCGCCACCCGGTATGCTGCGTCAGTGCAGCAGGCCACCAATGACACCATTAATGACGGCAAACTGTTGATCGCCGCAGGCACGCTGTTAGCTGCACTGTTCTCCGCGTTCTTTGGTTATCGCCTGATCACCTATTTGCAACGCTCACTCAATCGTGTGGTGTCGGGTATGGGGCGGATCGCGTCCGGTGATCTGGCCACTGAGCTGGCGATTGTGGGCAATGATGAACTGAGTCATCTGGCGCAAAGCACCAATACACTGTCGAGCGAGTTACGCCATTTGGTGGAAGAGATTGTTACGACGGTGGGTGAGGTACACAAAACCGCCACCACCGGCAGTGAGATCAGTCGCAATACCTTAAGCGGGGTTGCGCAACAGGGTCTGCAAAGCGCGCGACTGGCAGCCACGGCGACCGAGATGGAAGCCAGTGCTACCGAGGTGGCGACCCATGCGGATCAGACATTATCCGATGCGGTTGAAGCGGACGCGATTCTGGAAACCAATAACCGCTCCCTGATGGAAAACAGCGA
Organism: Pontibacterium sp.; assembly: GCF_041587635.1. NCBI lineage: Bacteria > Pseudomonadati > Pseudomonadota > Gammaproteobacteria > Oceanospirillales > Oceanospirillaceae > Pontibacterium > Pontibacterium sp. Next base: position 12,760 of record NZ_JBFGYC010000012.1, read on the forward strand.
AGCGATCAACGCACTGGCAGGGCAGGTCACCCGCTCCATGGAGGAGGTGAAATCGCTGCAACAACACAGTGACTCCATCAGTGAGGTGATCAACGTGATCAAAGCCATTGCCGAACAAACCAATCTGCTCGCGCTGAATGCCGCGATAGAGGCGGCGCGTGCCGGAGAAACCGGGCGGGGTTTTGCAGTTGTGGCGGATGAAGTGCGCTCACTGGCCACCCGCACACAAGGCTCGATCAGCGCGATTGAAGAGACCGTCAACAACCTGCAGCAGGGCGCAGGTAAAACGGTGAGTGCGATGTCCAATTGTTCTGCTGATGCGGTCAGTTGCAGTGAGCATCTGGATCGCAGCACCCGTGAACTCAACAAAGTGGTTGAAGCGGTACAGCGGATGCGAGAGATGAATTCACTCGTGGCTAACGCTACCGATGAGCAGAGCGCGACCGTGCGTGATATCAGCCAGAGCCTGAATGAGATCAACAGCATTATGGAAACCACAACAGCGGGTGCAGAGCGCGCAGCCGGAGAGAGTGCCTCGCTGTTACAGTTGTCGGATAACCTTATGGGGTTGGTGAAGCGGTTTAAGGTCTAAGCGCTAGGTGTGTTTTAGGGCAGCGTCATAGTGAGTAGTCACTTGCCTGATTCGTGCATAAGGTAAGTGATTGCTCGCTATAGCTGGATACTCCGAGTATGAACCCTGCTCCAATCTGCGCAGTGGTTTTAGTACCGCTTAGCCTCAGGGTTACTCGTCTACAAAGCGAATAGGCGGCTTCGAGCTGCGATCAACGTCCAGATGAAAAATATCGGGGCGACCATAGTGACCCGCCACATCAAGCGCCTTTCTCGAGCTTCGGGCATCTTCAACGTTGATATCCGCATACAAGATCCCTTTATCCTGATGTAACGGACCGCTGTGTACGCCGCCGAAAGGCTTCACAATCACCGCATCGCCGGGGTTCACCCACTCATTGTCATTAAACAGCGCGTCCCGCTCTGGAAAATCCTCAGGAATATCTGAGCCGTGCAATGCGGTGGCCGTACTCAGTACCCAGCAGCCGCCTTCACGCGCGATATGGTTCATCGAGGCGAGCCACATCTCACCGCTGTCCCAGGTTGGCGCAATATAGATATCAATGTCTTGAGCAAAGAGGGCGAATCGAGCGAGAGGCATGTAACTTTCCCAGCAGATGAGACACCCAATACGTCCAACAGGTGTATCAACGACGCGCAGACCGGAGGCATCGCCCATCCCCCACACCATGCGCTCCGGGTTAGTCGGCATGAGTTTTCTATGGCGGTTTAGAATCTTGCCATCTGAGCCGATCACAACGACGGTGTTGAACAGTGTGGTACCGCTGTACTTTGAATCCACCTCATTCAGGCCCATGACCACCACAACGTTATGCTTGGCCGCGGCCTCACATATACGATCCAGCCCGCCCTGACCGATATCGACCGCATTTTGTCTTAGCTTTGTGTGCAGCAGGTTACCCAGCGCCATATCCCCACCGGGGCGCAGTCGCCAGATCCACGTGGGATACCCGGGCAGGTAAGCTTCGGGGAAGACAACCAATTGAGCCCCGTTGGATGCCGCTTCTTCCAAACTCTCCAAAGCACGTTGTGTTGTTGCTTCGAGATTGAGTAATACCGGCGGTTTTTGTGCAATAGCTACCTTGGTGGTCATTGTGCTTCCCCTTTGAGCGACGTACTACCAAGCATAGCAAAGAGTCCGGATGGTGGATCAAAAAATGATCAATTGTTTTTGGGTGGAAGTCGGGAGCAAGGTGCAATTAATAAGGTGGCTAACAAGGTGATCAAAGAGCCGAGCAGTGACTTCGGCAATGGAGTGGTTTTGGGGCGATTGGCGGTCGTAACCGGGTACAACGTATATCCCTAATCCTGATCTACTTAGTTTGCCTTTGCCGCACAGATCCCAGCAGACATGCTTATAACCACACAGCTGCTATTCTTAAGTCGATTACACGAAACAGATCTCTCGAATGTTTAAAGCTGCGGAGATAACCCCTTATGTCAGACGTAAAACTCCCCAAAACCTACACCCGCATACGGGCGCAGTATCCCAAACTGGCTGAAGCGATTGATGAGCTTGGGCAGGTAGTTAGACAGGAAGGCCCAATCGATCTGAAATCAGCAGAACTGATTAAACTGGCCGCTGCTGTCAGTATCCGCTCCGAAGGTGCAGTGCATAGCCACGCTAAACAGGCACGGGCAGCCGGAGCTAGCACGGAAGAGATTCACCATACGATCATATTGTTGACCAGTACCATCGGCTTTCCGGCAGTCATGGCGGCCTTAAGTTGGGTGGACGACATTATCGATCATGGGGATGTTGGGCATTACCCGTGATGTGTGGCGTAGAAGGACGATTTTTCTGGCGCAGCCAACAGAGACACATGCCTTGCAACTGGGTAAATCACCTTTATCACGGAAGTATTCACCCAGCAGTATTTTACCTCGGACCCTGTAGTAGCGGTCTCCGACCGCGACAAAACCGTCATGTATCTACCAAACTTCGGTCGCCTTCGGAGAAGGCTGCTACTACAGGTTATGGGTACGATCACATTTGCCCTGTTCATACAGCCATCAATCCGGTTGCTGCGGTCTAGTTCGATGCGATGGGTAATTGGAGTACCCGTATCGAAATCTGTTATTTCGATTAACCTGCGTAGCTTGGGCAATTCAGGTGGAAAATCAGGATGATGACCTTCCATTCTTCGTTTTTCTCTGGCAACACTCCCTCTCGCAACTCTTTCGATGAGCTGTTGGTATTTACGCGACCTTCGATACATTTTATTCCTCCTATCCTTGGAAGATATTTGAACCTTGCAAGCTACCAATGCTTGCAAGGGCTGTATATTAAAATAATGAAATGGACGCCCCTCCTAAACTGCTAGTTGATGCGGTTAATAAGAGGGTCTTAATCATGGAAACGGTAGCGGTTGTAGGCATTGATTTAGCAAAGAACGTTTTTCAAGTTCATGGTACCGATGCCTCGGGTCGACGTGTTTTTAACAAGTCGTTGCGTAGAGCTTCGGTCGCTAAGTTTTTTGCTAATTTGCCTCCTTGCTTGGTCGGAATGGAGGCTTGCGGTAGCTCCCATTACTGGGGGCGGGTTATTTCTGATCTGGGGCATGATGTTAAGTTGATGCCGCCTCAGTATGTGAAACCCTACGTTAAGACGAACAAAAATGATGCAGCTGATGCAGAGGCGATTTGCGAAGCCGTAACGCGACCAAGTATGCGGTTTGTTGCAGTAAAAACAGAAGACCAGCAAACGCTGTTACTCATACATCGCGAGCGAGATGGTCTGGTAAAAGATCGCACTGCTTTGATTAACCGATTGCGGGCAACATTGGGCGAATTTGGCATAGCGGTTCCCGCAGGGCGGGGAAGGCTGAAAAGGTGGTTCCAAGAGTCCTATGGAGATCGAGAATCGGAGTTGCCCCCGCTCATGCGCCGACACATACAGCGTATGAGAATCAGGTTGACGGAGCTCGAGCGTTTTATTGCTGATCTTGATGCAGAGATTGATCGTGATATAGCGCGTAATGATGCATGTCGACGTTTGTTAGAGGTGCCCGGCATCGGGAGACTCTCAGCTTCGGCACTGGTCGCTTCAGTCGGGAATGGACACGCTTTTAAATCGGGACGGCAGCTATCTGCTTGGCTGGGGTTGGTTCCGAAACAGCATTCGAGCGGTGGTAAGTCTGTTTTACGTGGAATCAGTAAGCGTGGTGATGCATACCTACGAAAAATGTTAATCCACGGCGCGAGAGCGGTGTTAAGGCACCTTAACCCAAAGAGAAAGGTGCTGACTCGATGGCTTTCCGACCTGCTGGCAAGAGCTAACTTCAACGTTGTAATCGTTGCGCTCGCCAACAAGCTGGCCCGAATAACCTGGGCATTACTGAATAAAGGAAGTCGGTACGTAGAGCCGACAGCAATATAAAAAGGATTGTTCCGGAGGTGTCGTAGGTAAGACGAAATGATGGCAAACAGGTCATACCGTGATTTGGAAAAGCTGTGTCTAACATCGTTCTGCGAGAACGTTATAAATGATTAGCACCAAATCAGCGGAGTTCATCAGGGATCATGGCGAGAGCTTATAGAGTCCGGATAGATGGCTGCACGTCCTAATGCCAAATATTGTCGTTTTACTTGCACAACAAGGGGCGTCCATAGATGTTAGGCATAGTGGATATGAGCCGAATTCAAGAGTCAGAAGAAGTACTAAAAGAGTACTTGAAAATTGCGGCGACCTATTCGTTTCCGTTATTTTGGGGAACACAGGAGAAAGGAATAGTCCAAAATGGAACGGCTTTTATACTAGATGCTGGGTCCAGAAAATTTGTTGTAACTGCCGCTCATGTATATCGCTCTTACCTAACACAAAAGGGTCAAGGGAAAGCAAGTATTTGTCAGATAAGTAAACTTGCTGTGGATCTTGAAAAACGTCTTTTGTCTATTCCAAACTCTAACGAAATAGATATCGAAACGTTTGAAATTAGTGATCAGGAAATAGATAAAATAGGCGCTAATGTTTTAAGAGGGAGTAACGATTCATGGCCACCCTCGCGTCCTAAACGAGATAGTATGGTTGTGGTTTCAGACTTTCCTGGAATAGAACGTCAGGAAAAAGGAATAGATTACTATTCATTTGGATATTATTGTTTTAATACACCCATTAACACCATAAGTGACAGGAATTTTGGTTGCTCTTTCGATAGAAAATATTGGGTAGACGCACGAGGTAAAGGATTGCCGCCTACTAACTATGATATGGGTGGTATAAGCGGGGCACCAGCAACCGCATTAATTAAGTCGGAATTTGGCATAGTAACGTGGAGATTAGCAGGCATAGTGTATGAATCTGTTGCTTCAGAAATGTTAGAGGAAATTATGTTTGCCCATCATGTAGACTTTATTCGATCAAATGGCGAAATCAAAGAAAATGCCTAACAATGTCATCAAAAATCGCGCACAGAGTGCGCTGAATTCGCAACAAGTTGCTCGCCCTTTATGGCGGCGTTATGCGCACATTGAAAGTATTATTTCTAGAGATAGCAATGGGAGATAAAGATGGACAATGAAGAGATTGTTAATGAAGACTTTGAAGTTCAGTTAAAGTCTTTAAAAGAAATATACGAACAAAGCACATTAAAAGAAAAGCACAAACTAAATGAATATATTAAATATATTTTGCAAGCGCATGGTAGTAAAAATACTGAAGAAATAGAAAGAGACTTAAAATAAAAAACGCATAACAAGGCAAGGCTGTGGATGCTTTGCACCACAGCTTGATGCGTTAGACGCTCAATAAGAATCATGTGAATTGAGGGGATGGCATGTCATTGAATGCAGATGATCCACAGATAGATCAAGCAGCCTCCCCTCGCCAGTGGTTCAGGCTAGTTATGGTGTATCTCCTGATACCACTGGTTTTATTTGTATGCGGTGGCGACCTCGGCTGGTGGCAGGCCTGGCTATATTCCCTGCTTATCTTGGTCGCTGGTATTGGTGGGCGCATATGGGCGGAACGGCTGCATCCCGGATTAACCGCTGAAAGACAAAATATGAAAAAGGTCCAAAGTGCGAAAGCCTGGGACAAAGTGCTTGCTCCACTGATGGCGCTGAGTGTGAGTTTCCCGCTGGTCATTGTAGCCGGGCTGGATCATCGTTTTGGCTGGTCATCCCCGTTTCCATTGTGGCTCATCCTGCTTGGCTTCCTCTTGATCTTGCTCGGATACGCCTTCGCTGCGTGGGCATTGATAGAGAATCGCTTTTTCTCCAGCGTGGTGCGTGTTCAGGTGGATCGAGGGCATGTGGTGTGTGACAGTGGCCCCTATCGGATGGTGCGACATCCCGGCTATGCTGGAAATATGTTGGCACTCCCAGGCATGGCATTGGCCTTAAGCTCGACCTGGTTACTTATTCCGGCGGCGGTTGCGCTGATCATCGCGGTGATTAGAACGGTGCTAGAAGACCGGACTCTACAGGACGAGTTGCCGGGTTATCGCGACTATGCGCGACGGGTACGCTATCGGTTGATTCCGGGGATTTACTGAACGGTGGGCAGATAGCTGCCCTAACAGTGCGCTCATTCAGACACGAACTACGCTGCGCCGTACCGCTTGAACGTTATCTATTCGAGTTGCCCGCTATTGGTAGACACCTTCTGCCGTCAAGTTTACTTTTGGTGTGGGGCTGTGGCTTAACCGGAATTGCCACTTTTCTACTTAACCGCGGGCGAACGTCTCGGCATGAACAGTGCGGAGTCCTCAAACCGATATTTATGTTCATTCGTCAGCCTTACTTAATCTCCACCTCAATCAGCGTAATGTCCGTATCTGACGGGTTAATCACGTTGTGTTCCACTCCCGCATCACGGTAGTAACATTCTCCCGGTTTCAACGCGACAGGCTTAGGGCCTTCGCCCGTGTCGATCAGTAGCTCACAGGCCTGCATGGGCACAATCACGTAGTCTCTCTCGTGGCGATGCCAGCGGGTTTCGCAGTGCGCGGGAAAGAGCAGGTGGTTCACGCAGGTGCGTGGATTGTCGATCTGTTCTGTCAGTACGAAAAGTGGGCGTTCAGTCATTGTTATCTCACGGTGTTATTGGTGTTATCTGGAGGATGCTCTTGGCGCTGTTCTATGCATCTGGGTGTGAGTCCAGATCGCGATATTGCCTGGGTGGTGTATAAAATGCTGCGGAATGACGCGGTGTCGTTGTTGCTTGGAGTGGTATTTGTTTGGATCAGGAAGGACGCTGTCGTATGGAAAAGCAGTCGCGCCTCCTTTCATGGGAAGGAAGGCGCTAGGTGGCACGGTACAACATTATCCGATCACTTTTTCACTACGTAGTCTGTCGATCTCTCCGTCATCCATGCCGAGAACTTCATTAAGCACTTTCTGGGTGTGCTGCCCCAATTGAGGGGATGCCTGTCCATATTGGATCGGCGTTTCAGAGAACTTAACTGGATTCGCCACGCTAGGGACTTTGCCTGCAGCTGGATGATCCAGTTGTACCTGCATCTCCCGGTGGAGTATCTGTTCGTTCTCAAAGACCTGATCCAGGGTATTGATCGGACCACTGGGTACGCCTTGCTCGGCAAGGTTTTCCAACCACCACTGGGTATCGTGTTGCTGCATCAGCTTACGCACAATCGGGATGAGCGTCTGTCGATTGTTCACCCGTTGCGAGTTGGTAAGAAAGTCAGGATCCGATGCGAGTCCCGGTGCACCGGCAAGCTTGCAGAACTTCGCAAACTGGCTGTCATTGCCTATCGCCAGAATGACGTGGCTATCAGCCGTTGCGAAGGCTTCATAGGGCACGATTTTGGGATGTGCGTTACCCAGTCGTTGTGGTGGTTCGCCACCGACGAGGTAGTTCATCGCCTGATTGGCAAGGGTCGCGACCTGAACATCCAGCAGTGCCAGATCGATATGCTGGCCGACACCGGTTTCTGTACGGTGGAGGAGGGCTGCTTGAATAGCGTTTGAGGCGTAGAGACCTGTCATCACATCGGCCAGCGCCACGCCGACTTTCATCGGTTGTCCGTCCGGTTCGCCGGTGACACTCATCAAGCCACCCATGGCCTGAATCATGAAATCGTAACCTGCACGCTTGCTGTAAGGACCGTCTTGCCCAAAGCCGGTAATGGAGCAGTAGATCAGCTTGGGGTTGATCGCCTTAAGGCTTTCGTAGTCGAGGTTGTATTTTTTTAAGCCGCCGACCTTATAGTTCTCCAGCACAACATCAACGTTGGCGGCGAGGCGGTGGATCAGGGCTTGTCCTTCGGGAGAGGTAATATCGACGGCAATGGATTGTTTGCCACGGTTTGCAGAGTGGAAGTAGGCCGCATCGGTTGGGTTTCCGGCGGCGTCTTTGACGAACGGAGGTCCCCAGCCACGGGTATCATCCCCCGATCCGGGCCGCTCCACTTTAATAACGTTGGCTCCAAAGTCTGCCAGCATCTGGCCGGCCCAAGGGCCCGCCAGAATCCGACTCAAATCCAGAACCTGAATATGAGACAGTGCTGTTTTCATTAGAAGAATGCCTGAATGCCTGTTTGTGCGCGTCCCAGAATCAGCGCATGAACGTCATGCGTACCTTCATAGGTGTTGACCGCTTCAAGGTTCATTACGTGACGGATAACGTCAAACTCATCGGAGATGCCGTTGCCACCGTGCATATCGCGGGATACACGTGCGATATCCAGTGCTTTACCACAGTTGTTACGTTTCAGCAGTGAGATAAGCTCGACCGGGCAGCGTCCTTCATCCATCAGACGGCCCATCTGCAGGCAGCCCTGAAGACCCAGGGAGATCTCGGTTTGCATGTCAGCCAGTTTTTTCTGGATCAACTGGTTTGCAGCCAGTGGGCGCTGGAACTGAATGCGGTCCAGGGTGTACTGACGGGATGCGTGCCAGCAGAATTCCGCTGCACCCAAAGAACCCCATGCGATGCCGTAGCGTGCTTTGTTCAGGCAGCCAAACGGTCCGGCCAGACCTTCTACACCTGGCAGAATGTTTTCGTCAGGAACAAACACATCTTCCATGACGATTTCGCCGGTGATGGACGCACGCAGGGAGAATTTACCCTCAATCTTAGGTGCGCTCAGGCCTTCCATGCCTTTTTCCAGAATGAAGCCGCGTACGACACCATCCAGTTTCGCCCAGACAACAAAGACATCGGATACCGGAGAGTTGGTGATCCACATCTTCGCACCTTTCAGTACGTAGCCGCCGTCTGTTTTAGTGGCGCGGGTTTTCATGTTGTTTGGATCAGAACCTACATCCGGTTCAGTCAGACCAAAGCAACCAATCCATTCGCCGGAAGCCAGCTTCGGCAGGTACTTCATACGCTGCTCTACGGTGCCGTACGCGTAGATAGGGTGCATGACCAGAGAGGACTGAACACTCATCGCAGAACGGTAACCGCTGTCGACACGCTCAACTTCACGGGCAACCAGACCGTAGCATACGTAGTTTACGGCTGAACCGCCGTACTGCTCAGGCAGAGTGGAACCCAGCAAACCCAGTTCGCCCAGTTCCTGCATGATTTCTGTATGGAAGATCTCTTTGCGGTTAGCTTCAAGAACGCGAGGTTTTAACTGGCCCTGACAATAGTCATGTGCTGCATCGCGTATCATTCGCTCTTCTTCGGTCAGCTGTGTTTCCAGAGAGAATGGGTCTTCCCAGTTAAACGCTGGCTTCGTTGAAGATTGACTCATGGTTCATGCCTCTTGTTTGTTATTCTGTTGCGCTTTCGGGCAGTACGATTCAAGTGATGTGGTTTGTCGTCACAGCAGCAATAACAGCGTTAGGAGTGCGAACTCCTGACTTTCTGTCATGCGTAGCGCGCTGAATGTACCTATGCCTGCATGCATTGATATGTTGTCGGGTCGTGACCGCGTTGTGCGTAGGATGGTGGTGGATCTGACACTATCCCTGTCGACCTCGATTTTGATTAATCCATATTAGGTGCAACTGAATATTTGCATAAATAGTGATCGATCAATGCTTAGGTTAAGGGGGATAAAACTAAGATAGCCGTTGTTTTAAAAGCACATGGA
>NZ_JBFGYC010000013.1:0-21699 GCF_041587635.1 Pontibacterium sp.
CATAGGCCTTGAAACTTTCACTGGCTTCACACAACAAGGTTCCGACATTGGCACTGCGGCCAGCACCACTCACACCGGATTTACAATCAGCGATCAAACGACGGTGGTCGATCAGCTTATTTTCAATCAACGGCAGATAGCCCAATTGAGCCGCCGTTGGATAACACCCCGGGCAGGCGATCAGCGTCGCTTCGCGAATCTGCTCACGGTTTACTTCAGGCAGGCCATATACCGCAGCTGCAGCTGCCTCAGGTGCGGTATGCTCCATACCGTACCACTGAGACCAGACATCCAGATCTTTAATACGGAAGTCCGCACCCAGATCGATCACTTTAACGCCCTTGTCCACCAGCTCTGGTGCCATTTTCATCGCTACACCATGGGGTGTTGCGAAGAATACAACGTCACACTTTGACAGGGTATCAACATCCGGCACGGTAAATTCCAGATCGTAGCGGCCGCGCAGGTTCGGATACATATCAGCGATGCGCACACCCTCTTCGGAGCGGGATGTAATCACTTCCACCTGAGCTTCTGGGTGATTCGCCAAAAGGCGTAACAATTCAACACCGGTGTATCCAGTACCACCTACGATACCTACTTTAACCACAACGACCTCACATCCATCAGTACCTAAAATTGGGCGTTTATGATACAAAGCGTCAGTCATAATAGCTATTAATCCTGCGATATTAAGCCTAATAGATGATCAAAGACTGGTTTTCCCTAGAGCATTTCCGCCACCGTCTGGCCCATGTCGACGCACTGCCACAACTGGTGGTGATCGGTCTATTGTCTGGCATAGCCACCGGTTTATTGATCATCCTGTTCCGTTTGACCGTGGATTTGTCACAACAGTTTCTACTACCCAGCGGGTTGAGTGAGGACTTCGAATCACTCTCATACATACAACGCTTTCTATTTCCTGCTGCGGGCAGTGTGCTTCTGTTTTTACTTCTCTTTCGTCTGAGACCCGAACAACGCCGAGTCGGTCCTGCACATGTATTGGAACGCATGGGTTACCATCAGGCTCACCTGCCGCTGAGCAACCTGCTGGTTCAGTTTTTTGGCGGCGCGACATCCCTCATTAGCGGTCACTCCGTAGGGCGAGAAGGACCGGCCATTCATCTGGGTGCCGGCTTCAGTAGCTTGCTTGGACAGTGGTTCAAATTACCCAATAATTCCCTGCGCATTTTAGTGGGTTGCGGTACGGCAGCCGCAATCGCCGCCGCCTTTAATACACCCTTGGCAGGCGTAGTATTTGCCATGGAAGTGGTCATGCTGGAATACACCGTGGTCGGTTTTACTCCCGTGGTGGTCGCTGCCGTCGCCGCCGATATCATGGTGCGCTTCACCCTTGGGAGCGAGATCGATCTGGCGGTCCCCATCCTGGAAGTCGAAACGCTGAACGAGATCCCCTACATCATGTTTGTGGGTTTCTGTATTGGCTGCCTGGCCGCACTGTTTAACCGCATCATGGTCAAAACCCAAAGTTACGGTAAACACCCACTGTCGCTGCGTCTGGGTATTGCAGCGTTACTGATTGGTAGTGTTGCGCTGGTCTACCCTCAGCTGATGGGCGTGGGATATGACACACTTTCCGCGGCGCTGAACGGTGAATTGGCGCTGGGCCTGCTCATCGGCCTGATGGTGACCAAACTGATCATTACCCCCATCACGCTTGGCTTGGGTGTGCCGGGCGGAATCATTGGTCCCAGCTTTATGGTTGGTGCGCTGGCCGGTGGTGCGCTAGGCCTGATCGGTGACCATATGACCAACCAACCCGTCGCTCACGTGGGTTTCTATGCCATGTTGGGTATGGGCGCGATGATGGGAGCCCTGCTTAATGCACCACTAGCGGCTCTCATCGCTCTGCTGGAGCTGACCGGGAATCCCAACATCATACTGCCTGCAATGATTGCTATTGTGACCAGTAATCTGACCGTCCGTTATCTGTTCGGCCTGCCATCGGTGTTTGTCTCTTCGCTCCGTGCGCTAGGGCTGGATTATCACTACGAGCCCATTACGCAAGCGATGTCTGGAATAGCCGTCAGCAGCCTGATCACCCGGGACTTTATCTCCGTGCCACAAGAGATCGATAGAGACACCGCCAAATCGCTCAACCTTGAAGCCCATCATTGGCTGTTAATTGATGGCAAAGAACGTTTCTTGCTTGATCCCTCTGATCTGCTGACTTACCTCGCGCGTAAACCCGATCAGGCCACCATCGATCTGGCCCATATTCCGGCCCTGCACAGGGACTTGTTGGAGATCAGTTATCGTGCCACATTGCACGAAGCGCTGGATCTGATGAATGAAACCGAACTCGATGCGGTGATTGTGACCGATCTGAACCAGCGAGTTCTGGGTATTCTGACCCGCGACCACATCGAGCAGTCCTATAGGAATAACTTACGCCAATGATCAAATTTGAACTGCACGGCCTCTACGCCATCACGGACAGCGTGCTGATGCCGGAAGACAATGAACTGCTCAGCCGAATCGAAGCCGCCCTTCGGGGAGGCACTCGTATCGTGCAGTATCGCGATAAATCAGACGATTCAGCAAAGCGATTACGTCAGGCACGGGCGCTGGTTGATCTTTGCCAGCAGTTCCACGTACCACTGGTGATCAACGATGATGCTCATCTGGCGAAAGCATCTGGCTCGGCGGGCGTCCATCTTGGGCAAAGTGACGGCCTGATCAGCGAAGCACGGGCGCTACTGGGCAATAGCGCAATTATCGGCACCACGTGCCACGCCAACCTTGAGTATGCAATCACCGCACAGCAGGCGGGAGCCGACTATATCGCATACGGCGCATTTTACGCCTCCAAGACCAAACCGAATGCGACACCTGCACCGCTGTCGTTACTGGGCGAGAGCAAGGCACAGATCAAACTGCCAACAGTGGCGATTGGTGGCATTACCGTGGATAATGCTGCGCAAACACTTACAGCCGGTGCCGATATGCTGGCAGTGGTTCACGCCCTGCTAGCCGCCGATGACGTCGAGCAGCAAGCGCGCCGGTTTAGCCAACTATTTCCAACAGTTTCATAGAGAGAATCCCCACCATGTCCCGATCTGAATCACTTTTTCAGGATGCTCAGAAACATATTCCGGGCGGCGTAAACTCCCCTGTACGTGCCTTTAAAGGCGTCGGTGGTACGCCAATCTTCTTCAAAAGTGGCGAAGGCGCTTACCTGTATGATGAAGATGACAAAGAATATATCGATTATGTCGGCTCCTGGGGGCCGATGATTCTGGGTCACGCCAATCCTGCCGTACTGGACGCGGTACGTGGTTCTCTGGATAACGGCCTGGGTTTTGGTGCACCCACCGCGATTGAAATCGAGATGGCAGACAAGGTCTGCGAAATCATGCCATCGATGGAACTGGTCCGTATGGTCAGCTCTGGTACCGAAGCAACCATGAGCGCGATTCGTCTGGCCCGTGGTTACACCGGTCGCGATAAAATCGTTAAGTTCGAAGGTTGCTACCACGGTCACTCCGATTCCCTGCTGGTTAAAGCAGGCTCCGGCATGCTGACACTGGGTGAGCCAAGCTCTCCGGGTGTTCCGGCAGCCCTGGCTGAACACACCATCACCTTGAACCACAACGACATCGACAGCGTGCGCAAAGCGTTCGAAGAGGTCGGTGATCAGATCGCCTGCATCATCGTTGAGCCGGTGGCTGGCAACATGAACTGTATTCCTCCGGTGCCCGGTTTCCTTGAAGGTCTGCGTGAAGTCTGCGACCAGTACGGCACCGTGCTGATTTTTGATGAAGTGATGACCGGCTTCCGTGTCGCACTGGGTGGCGCACAAGCCGTCTACAACGTTAAACCGGACCTGACCACGCTGGGTAAAGTGATCGGCGGCGGTCTGCCGGTGGGTGCGTTTGGCGGCAAACGTGAAATCATGGAGTTCATCGCGCCACTGGGGCCTGTTTATCAGGCGGGCACACTGTCCGGCAACCCTCTGGCGATGGCCGCAGGTCTGGCTATGCTGAACGCAATTTCTGCACCGGGCTTCTATGATCAGCTGGCCGCTAAAGTTGAGTTCCTGACTGAAGGCCTGCAAGCCGCAGCCATGTCGAACGGCATTCCATTCACCACCAGCCGTGTCGGCGGTATGTTTGGTTTGTTCTTTACCGAACAGGAAAAAGTGACCAGCTTCGCGGAATCTATGGCCTGCGATGCAGACCGCTTCGCCAAGTTCTTCCACGGCATGCTGGAACAGGGTATTTACTTGGCGCCGTCCGCATTTGAAGCGGGCTTTGTATCCGCTGCTCATAGCCAAACCGATATCGAAGCGACCATAGCAGCGGCAAATCAGGTGTTCGCATCTCTGAAATGAGCCAGCTAATGATCGGCAATCTCGCCCTGTTGATCTGCGCCCTGTTTGTAGCAGCGCGCAGTTATCGGGTGGGCGGAGAGCACTACACGTCAGGCTTCGTGATAAGCCTGTCTTCAGTCTTTATTGCAGCATCAGCCGCTGGTAACCTGCTGTTGAACGGCACGCTGGATCAGGATCAGCAGACGCTACTGCGGATGCTGAACAATCTGGCGTACTATGCTGCGATTCCGTTGATTGGCACGGCATTGCTGGCCGATGTGATCGGCCAGAATTGGCAGAAACCGACCTGGGGCCGCTGGTTACTGGCCTTGCTGGCGCTGTTCGAGATCACCCGTCGCGCAGAATCCGGCACCGAATACAGTCAGATCATGGCGGTACTGGTAGCAGCATCCATGCTGTTTGCCGCGCTGCGCTACAGCAGGCTGCCTGCGCGTATCGGAAGTCTGTTCGCCGCCATCGCGTTGGGAGCTGGTGTATTGCTGTTCAGCCCAATAAGCCTGTCGCCTGAGTACCAGAACGCCTTGGCATATCCACTGGCGCTGGCGGTCATGCTATTGGCCTCAGCCCAAGTACTGCCAAAGCTAAAACCGGGCATCTAACGGCGCATCTAAGCAGGGAAGTTGATTGCTTTCCCTGCTCCTCCTCTCCCCCATCCTTATCATCGGAAAATTAGCCAATATCAAGGCATTGTTCACCTGCTCCTCTACTCTCTTCGATTGAGTTATCAAAGGAGTGTTGCCATGGAGCAAACGTTCGCAACCCCACCCGCCACTGAAAGCATCAACACAAAACCGGCTAGCCGCATCATGCCCGGCGATCTGGCCATGTGGATGTTCATTGCGGCGGAGCTATCCGTATTTGCCCTGTTGTTTCTGCTGTTCAGTGTGTTGCGTGCCTCCAACCCGGATCTGTTCACCGCAGGCCAGCAAACGCTCCATCCACTGGCAGGCCTGATCAATACACTGGCCCTGATCAGCGCCAGCTGGCTGGTCGTGCAAGCAGTTATCCACAACCGTACAGGGCAGCCTCAACGCGGGGCGCTGTGGATGTTTTTTGCGATTGTGGCGGCGTCCGTTTATGTGGGGGTGAAGTGCTGGGAATACTGGCAACTGGGCAGCGCTGGCTATGACTTGGACAGTAACGCCTTTTACACCGGGTACTTTCTAATTACCGGGTTTCACTTACTGCACGTGCTGCTGGGTATGGTCATTCTGCTATTCATGGTGGTGAAATTACACCGTGGAGCCTATGTGGAAGGCCAGACCAGCGGCCTGGAAAGTGGCGCCTGTTACTGGCATATGGTGGATCTGGTTTGGGTCCTGTTATTCCCTCTGATCTATGTGATTCGCTGATGAAAAATCCACACCTGATCTGGATACTACTCATCCTCACCACCCTATCCAGCTATGCACTGGCTGAAGACTCGGTTCATCCGGTAGTCATTGGTATCATCCTGCTACTCACCAGCATCAAAGGCGCTCTGATTATCGATGGTTTCATGGAGCTGCACGGCGTGAGTCATCTGGTCCGCCGCGCTTTGCACTTGTACTGTCCCGTGCTCGCTGTATCGATCTGGGGAATTCTTCAGTTCTAGGCATGAGCCGCAAGCAGGGCTTAGTGACCAAACGCTCTGAGCCCACTCACATCATGCACCTCGATACGAGCACCTTTAACACTGATCAGACCCTGCACTTTCATCTCTTTGATCAAACGAGAAAACGTTTCAGGCTGCATTGCCAACTGGGAAGCGATCAGCTGTTTCGCCATCGGCAGTTGAATCTCACCCGACGTTGCCGCCGGATCAGGCAACAGACCAAACAGATAATTTCCCAAGCGATGGCGGGTATTCTGCAAAGTCAGGGTTTCAATCTCATTGATACGACGGTGCAATTTCATCGCCATGTTGCCCATCACCCCCATCGCACACTCTGGAGTCGCCAGAATCAGTTCTTTGTAAAGCTGGCTAGGAATCGAAACCACTTCAGTTTTACCCATCGCTTCTGCATTCAACGGATAGGCCTTTTGCTGAAGAAACATCAACGCTTCCGCAAACGCCTCGCCCTGACGCACCACTTCGATCACTTTGGTCAGGCCATCCGGCGATACTCGAAACAACTTAATCGTGCCTGTTAACACCAGATAAAAATGCTGTGCTTCGGCCCCCTGATGAAAAAGGCTTTCCTCTGCATCCAGTTTCACTAATCGGCAGGACTGCGCCAGTTTTTCCAGATCATTTGCCGACAAAGAGCTGCATAGGTGATGGGAGCGCAATGCACTTTTCACTGGGCTGTCGGTGATCAGGTTCTCCGCCGGTATTTTCATAGTTCGGAATATCTCCCAGTGCCTTTGGCATGTCTGAGTTTCAGTGTAGTTGTAGGGTGAGCAAAGTCGCCACATTAGCATGCTCATGTTTAAAGTGGGCAGATTCACTGCAAAAAGATGTATTAAAAATATTCTTTTTAAATGAAATTGATTTTTCTCAAGTTTATCCAACAGGCAATACCCGACACTATCTCTCGGTTATTCACAAATTCTCGTGAGCCGGGATACGGAGCCTGACCATGAACGAAACTTTTACCAAATCTATGGCCCGGAACATCTTTTATGGAGGCAGTTTGTTCTTCATTTTGGTGTTTATCGGCCTGACTTTCCACACGGAAAGAGTACTGCCGGAACGCGACCACCGGGAGAACATCACTCCTGAAGTCGTACTCGGCAAGAAAGTCTGGGAAGACAACAACTGTATCGGTTGTCACTCTCTGCTGGGCGAAGGGGCTTATTTCGCACCCGAACTGGGTAATGTCTACAAGCGCTACGGTAACAGCACCGAAGCGATTATCGGCTTTATCCAAAGCCGGCCGGTTGATGGCATTCCAGGACGCCGCAGTATGCCGCAGTTCAACCTCTCGGACGAAGAACTAAAAGCCGTTGCCGAGTTCCTGAAATGGACCTCAGAGATTAACACTAGCAACTGGCCGCCTAATATTCAGGGCTAAGGATACCGATTATGAAATTCCAATCTCAATCCGTAGCAATGCCCTATTTCATAGCGGCATTGGGCCTGTTTGTAGGCCAGATCATATTCGGCCTGATTATGGGCCTGCAGTATGTCGTCGGTGATTTCCTGTTCCCTGAAATCCCGTTTAACGTGGCCCGCATGGTTCACACCAATCTGCTGATCGTCTGGCTGCTGTTTGGCTTTATGGGTGCTGCGTACTATCTGGTCCCGGAAGAAACCGAAACAGAGCTGTACAGCCCGAAACTGGCGTGGGTTCTGTTCTGGGTATTCTTGGTTGCAGGTGCACTCACTGTACTGGGTTACCTGATGGTTCCTTATGCACGTCTGGCAGAGCTGACCGGGAATGATCTATTACCCACCATGGGCAGAGAGTTCCTTGAGCAACCCACCATTACCAAAGTGGGGATCGTCGTTGTTGCACTGGGCTTCCTGTTCAACTTGGGCATGACCGTGCTCAAAGGGCGTAAGACGGTGGTCAGCACTGTACTGATGATCGGTCTGATCGGTCTGGCAGTGATGTTCCTGTTCTCCTTCTACAACCCTGAGAACCTGGTACGCGACAAGTTCTACTGGTGGTTCGTAGTTCACCTGTGGGTGGAAGGCGTCTGGGAACTGATTCTGGGTGCAATTCTGGCCTTTGTACTGATCAAAACAACCGGTGTAGACCGTGAAGTGATAGAGAAATGGCTGTACATGATCATCGCGATGGCCCTGATTACCGGCATCCTGGGTACCGGCCATCACTTCTTCTGGATCGGCACACCTGAATACTGGCAGTGGTTGGGATCTATCTTCTCTGCGATGGAGCCGATTCCGTTCTTCATGATGACCCTGTTTGCCTTCAACATGGTGAACAAACGTCGCCGCGACCATCCCAACAAAGCCGCTGTTCTCTGGGCAATGGGCACCGGTGTTATGGCATTCCTTGGCGCAGGCGTCTGGGGCTTCCTGCACACACTGGCACCGGTGAACTACTACACCCACGGTACTCAGATCACTGCATCGCACGGCCATATGGCGTTCTACGGTGCGTACGCCATGATCGTTATGAGCATCATCTCCTACGCTGTGCCTCAGTTGCGCGGCCGTATCGCCAACAGCAACAAAGCACAGGTGACCGAGATGTGGGGCTTCTGGTTGATGACCATCTCTATGGTGTTTATCACGCTGTTCCTGACCGGTGCTGGCATCCTGCAGGTCTTCCTGCAGCGATTCACAGATACACCGCTGCCATTCATGGTCGTACAGGACAAGATCGAGATTTTCTACTGGATGCGTGAAGTCGCAGGTGTGTTCTTCCTTGTTGGTCTGGTGGTTTATCTGGCCAGCTTCTTTGTAGGCAATGACCAGCAAGCCGATGCGGACTGCACTAAAGCGATCGCTAAACAGCGTGATCTGGAAACCGCCGTTGCAGAGTAATCTCCGCAGCTAAGCAGTCACCTCTCTGCCTGCCCGTGAAAAGGCGGGCAGAGCTTCTTAAAGAGATTGACCACCATGTCACAGTCCAACACTGTCTCTATCGACGCTAACGACCAGCTCCCCTTCTACGTACCACAGCACAACGAAGTGGAACTGTTCCAGCATGCCTATAGCCACCAGCTCCCAGTCCTGATCAAAGGCCCTACGGGCTGCGGTAAAACACGTTTTATCAGCCACATGGCGGAAAAACTGGGTTTGCCTTTATACACTGTGTCCTGCCACGATGATCTGACCGCCTCGGATCTGGTCGGCCGCTATCTGATCGGCGATGGCACCACCGAATGGCACGATGGTCCGCTCACCCGTGCCGTGCGCGAGGGCGGAATCTGCTATCTCGACGAAGTGGTAGAAGCGCGTAAAGACACCACGGTTGTTATCCACCCCCTGACCGACGACCGTCGTATACTGCCGCTAGACCGCACCGGTGAAGTGCTGCAGGCGCCGAAGAATTTTATGCTGGTTGTGTCCTATAACCCGGGTTACCAAAACCTGATGAAAGGACTAAAACCCAGCACCCGTCAGCGATTTATTTCGATGACCTTTAACTACCTCTCCCCGGAAGAGGAACTGCAGGTACTGCAGGCAGAAACAGGACTCGACAAACTGTTTTGTCAGCGCCTGATTCGTTTAGCAACCGGCCTGCGTAACCTGAAAGATATGGATCTGGAAGAAGGTGCCAGTACCCGCCTGCTGGTATATACCGCCACGCTGATTAAAGCTGGATTTGATCCGGTTGAGGCCTGTAGGGCCGGGCTGGTTGAGTCCCTGACCGACGATGACGATACCATCAGTGCGCTGATGGAAGTCGTTCGCGCTAATTTCAACAGCTGAGACCACCGCAATGGAAGAACAGGTTGGACAGTTCTGGGATCGATTCATCACCCGTATCGCCGATCCCGGCCATCATCATGATGCCGTTCTACTGAACGATCTGCGCAAACCCTTAGCGGTGTTCTTTCGTACGCTCGGCGGTGAGCCGGGGCTGACCATCCGTGCATCCAGTGAAACCGGCAACAAAAGCCGCCGTAACTGGCTGCAGAAACTCGCCGGCAGCAATCAACGTATTGCACTGGCATGGCGAGATGACGATACCCTCTGCCTGCCAGAAAAACTCAATGTTTATCCACAGGCACAGCTCAACCGCGATCTGTACTACTGGTTAGCTGCACTCGCGTGTGCACCGACGTTTCCCGATGACAACTGGATCAGCCGCAGCCAGCAACAAATCCTCTGGGTACTGAAGCAGTATCCAGGCCTGAATACGCGTTATAAGCATCTCTGCGAAGCACTGATTCCCCTGCGTCCGGCCTCACTAAAAGGCAATGATCTAAAAGCAGAACAGCTCATTCAACAGGCCCTTTTACAGCCTGGCTCCGTCCACACACTGCCTGAAGGTAAACACGCCCCGGCACCGGTTCCTCTCTGGCTACATCCGTTTCCACCCGTTTCAGCAGCCACCTGCGATATCAGCGCGATGCCTGAAGGTGAAGAGCAGCACAACAACGGGGGACAGAGCGAAGACAGTAAACAGCAGAAAAAACGTCAGGCTGAACGTACCGAGATGCCGGAAGAGAAAGCCGGACTGCTCGCCCTGCGTTTCGAAACCAGCCTGTTTAGTCTGGCAGAGATGACCAAAGTAAATCGCGAGACCGAAGAGGAAGACGACCTCGGTTCAGCGGATGCGAACGCCGACGATCTGGAAAAGCTAAGTATCGCCCGCGACAACCAAACCATCGCCAAGCGGATTCGCTTTGACCTGGATCTGCCAGCGGAATCGCAAGACGATAAGATTCTGTCCGGACCGATTCTGCTGCCAGAATGGAATCACCGCAAACAGCAACTGATACCTGACTATTGCCAAATCATCAGTATGCAGGCAGAGGGCGCTGAAGGTTGTGATATGCCCGACCACCTGCGCTATGGCGCCCAGCGTTTACGTCGCCAGTTCCAGTCTCTGCGGCCCCACAGCCAGTGGATGCGTCAGCAACCGGAAGGTTCCGAGCTGGATATGGAAGCGTACAGCCACTTCCAAGCCCAGCGCAGCGCCGGACATCTG
Source organism: Pontibacterium sp. (assembly GCF_041587635.1). NCBI lineage: Bacteria > Pseudomonadati > Pseudomonadota > Gammaproteobacteria > Oceanospirillales > Oceanospirillaceae > Pontibacterium > Pontibacterium sp. Next base: position 10,912 of record NZ_JBFGYC010000013.1, read on the forward strand.
GTGGCAGAACCAAACCTCTATGCCGATCTGCGTCAGACGCATCGAGATCTGGCCTGCCTGTTGTTAGCCGACCTGTCCCTCTCGACCGATGCCTGGGTCGCACAGCAAGCGCGCGTCATCGACATTATCCGAGATAGTTTGCTGCTGTTTGGAGAAACGCTGGCACAGACGGGAGACCGGTTCTCGATCTGTGGATTTTCCTCCCGCTACCGGGACCACGTGCGCTTTCACACCCTGAAAGGTTTCAATCAACCCTACGGACGTCAGGTGCGTGGTCAGATCAACAGTATTAAGCCCGGCTACTACACCCGTATGGGCGCAGCGATCAGACGGGCAACACAACTGCTGTCAGAGCAACCCAATCAGCAAAAACTGCTGCTGATTCTGACCGATGGCAAACCCAATGATCTGGATAAATATGAAGGCCGATACGGCATAGAAGATACACGGGAAGCGATCCGGGAAGCCCGCCGTGCCGGGCTGGTACCGTTTTGTATCACCATCGACGATGAGGGTGAGGACTACCTGCCCTATCTATTTGGCCGCAGTCACTACACCCTGATTCGCCGTGCCACCGAACTGCCCAGCAAACTGCCCCAGCTTTACGCACGTCTGACTCGACTGTCGTCCTGATGAATAGGAAACTCAATAACGGCGGGCTTTGATCCGGGCTCGCTGCGCACCGGTACGGTCACCGGCATCATCGCGAATATCGGCAATTAAGTTCCAGAGTTTCTTCATCATCGGTGCCGATCCAGCTGACAACTGAACCCCTTTCAGCGCCAGCTGCTCAGCTTGCTGCCATTCCCCCGCTTTCATCCGTACCCGTGACATCTCGTAATAGACTTCCGGCTCACGCGGAGCAATCCGTTGTGCCCGCTCCAGCGTGCTCGCCGCCGCACTGTACGATCCTGATCGAGTCTGTGTGCGTGCACTGTCCAGCAGCGCCACCACGGCGGGATTCACCCGATGTTCGCGTTCTGCCGCACGGGCCGTGACCCAACGCTCATTGGTAGATTCAGTTCCGCTCTGTGCCCGCTGCGTCACTTGCTGCACAGGTTGGTGGTCGATTGCATTCACCGTGACGCCACTCTCTACCGGTGCGTCGATGATCGATCCTGAAGGCGGCGATACCTGCGCACGTGGCACCACAGGTCGACTGCGATCTTCAATCGGGGCAATATTTTTACCGCCACCCACACAGCCGGTCAGTATCAGCGTACACGCCAACAATCCCAGTTTACGCATCTCGTTCACCCTATTTTACTGTCCATTCCGGATAAGCCCGGTCGGGGATTATCCTCATTATTCTTGCCGGAACCACTGCTGAAACCACTTGAAAGAGCGCTGTACCGGATCTCGCTGACCACAGTCCACTTCATCTTTTGGTTCAGTACCCGCAATAAAGGGCACCTGCTGAGCACCTTCACACAACTCATCCGACAGATAACCACTTTTCTCATCAACCCAGTGGTATTCCACACCTTCAGGATAGGCTGCCAGAAATGGTTCGGGTTGCTCGCGACGAATATATTCGGTCCAGGCACGCAATGCACCACCCGATCCGGTAAACGGTAACTTTGAATTGTCATCCCGCCCAAGCCAGACGACGGCCAGACGGTTACCGGCAAAACCTGCAAACCAACTGTCTCTCTGACCGTTACTGGTGCCGGTTTTTCCTGCGACATTCAGCGATGCAGGCAACTGACTGTAAACATAACGTGCGGTACCCTCACGGACTACTTCCTGTAGCGCGTATTGGATCAGATGCATCTGAGCCGCAGATACCTCCTGTTCAACCTCCAATGGATAACGCGACAACTCTTCACCCTCGGCGGTTGTGACCAGACGGATAGCCCGCATCGGCATTCTGAATCCGTTTGCCGCGATCGTCTGATAAAGGGTGGCCACTTCAAATGGCGTCATCGATTCAGCACCCAGCAACAGTGACGGATAGCGTTTAGGATCTCGCGCCATCCCCAGACGCTTAAGCATCTCAGCCACATTATCCAGACCAATGCTCATCCCTAGCTGAGCGGTACTGAGGTTGTACGAGTTAGACAACGCCCGGTGTAAGGCAACCTGACCATGGCTTTTTTTGTCAAAATTTCGAGGTTCCCAGATCTGACCGTCTTCCATCTCCACCCGAATGGGTGCATCGTCCAGCAGAGAGGCCAAGGTGTAGCCCTCCTCCAGCGCAGCCAGAAATACTGCGGGCTTCACCAATGATCCGATAGGTCGACGGGCATCCAGGGCTCGGTTAAATCCCTGATAACGGGTATTCCTGCCCCCGACAACTGCCAGTACTTCAGCCGTTTGAGGATCGGTCACGACCATGCCACCCTGCAATTTATCGGCCCGCTGACCAAAGCGTTTTTGCAAACGAGTGACCGTTTTCACCAGAGCCGTTTCTGCACGCGCCTGTACGGTAGGATCAAGGCTGGTGAAAACACGCAGACCTTCTGAACTCAGCGCTTCCTCTGGATACTCTTCGCGCAGCTGGCGTTTGACCAGATCAAGATAGGCCGGGTACGCTCCCTTCAACAGGCTTTGCTGCTTCACCACCCCCAGCGGTAGTTTCTGCGCTTTGAGCATCTCCGCTTCAGTGATATCGCCACCGTCCGCCAATAGGCGCAATACCAAATTACGACGTTTTTTCGAGCGTTCGGGATTACGTCGCGGATCGTAAAAAGATGGCCCTTTCACCAACCCCACCAGCAACGCCACCTGATGCAACTGCAGTTCGTGAATCGGACGGGCGAAGTAGTACTGACTGGCCAAACCAAAACCATGCACAGCACGGGCACCGGACTGTCCCAGGTATACCTCGTTCAGATAGGCTTCCAGGATCTCATCTTTTTCATAGTGCGCATCCAGCAACAGTGCCATCGGGATTTCAAGCAGCTTGCGCGCCAGCGTACGGTCGGACGTCAGATAAAAGTTTTTCACCAGCTGCTGGGTCAGGGTGCTGCCCCCTTGCGCAAAACGACCACTGCGCACATTCACCCACATCGCACGTGCAATACCGCGCACCGATACACCTGCGTGATCGTAAAAGTCACGATCCTCCACGGCGATCAACGCCTGACGCAAACTATCGGGGGTCTGATCTAAGCGGATCAGATCACGGTCTTCATTCTCTTTGGTATAGATACCACCGATTAAAACAGGCTCCAGCCGGGCCAGCGATACCGGCTGCCCAGACGCCGAACGGATTGAGCTGATACTGTTGCCCTTAAAACTGATCAGCATATGGCGCTGCGGTTCTTCACCATCGGGGAAGAAGAACCCACGGGTGAAAACTCGGACACGTGTGCGGGCGACTTCCATCGTGCCCGGCCGGGTGCTTTTCTTCACCGAAGCATACCCCAGCCCCTGCAGCTCGCGCTTCAGGTCAGACACACTCAGCTTCTGGCCAACATACAGCTCCAGCGGACGGGCATAAACTTTTGCAGGCAATGCCCAACGTTTTCCCTCAAATTTATCCCGTACCTGGGCGTCCAGATAGATCAAACCAATACCGCCCACAACCATCAGGACCAACGTCAGTTTGAGTAAAATGCCACCAAAGCGGGAGAGGAAAGAACGCTTCTTTATCGCCTTACTGCGACGACGACGGGAATTAGGTGCTCTCTTTTTTGTCATTGGCTAAGTATAATGTCTTCCTAAACAAGGTGATACAGACACCCCATGACGCTAACCGATACTTTAAGAATGGCCTCGGCCTACCCTCATCCGGTCAAAGACATACAGGTGATTGAAACTCATATCTCCTGGCTGTTTCTGACGGGCGACTACGCCTATAAGGTCAAAAAGCCGGTTGATTTCGGGTTTCTGGACTTCACATCGCTGGATAAACGCAAGTTCTTCTGCGAAGAAGAGCTGCGCCTCAATCAGCGGCTGGCACCGGATATCTACGAATCCGTCGTGCCTATTTGTGGCACATTTGAAAACCCCGTAATCGACGGCGAAGGTGAACCGATCGAGTACGCGGTACGCATGCGCCAGTTCAATCCGGAGCAGCGTTTGGATCTGCTGTTGCAGGCAAAACGCTTTGATGCTGACTGGATCGATATGCTAGCCGAGCAGATCGCTGACTTTCATGATCGTATCCCCCGCGTTGCCCCTGACAGCCCCTGGGGTGAAACCAACACCATCTGGGACGTTGTGTCCGATAACTTTCTCCATATCGGCGATCAGATCAATGATCTGAACGACTGGTCTCAACTGCAGCATCTGTCCAACCATACTGCCCAGAGTTTTCGCGAACTCACCAATCTGATTCGTGAACGCAAAACTCAGGGGCGGGTCCGCGAATGTCATGGTGATCTTCATCTGGCAAATATCAACCTGTTCAACGATGAACTGCGCCTGTTCGACTGTATCGAATTTAACCTGCAATTCCGCTGGATCGATACCATCTCCGATATTGCGTTCCTGCTGATGGACCTCGAAGCCAACGAACAGTTCCGTTGGGCCAATCGCTGCCTTAACCGTTACCTTGAACTGTGCGGCGATTATGCCGGCGTACAGTTGCTGAATTTTTACAAATCCTACCGCGCGATGGTGCGCGCCAAAGTATCAGTGATCGGAACTGAGCCAGACCTGAATGGCTTGCGTCGATATTTGAGCCTGACCGAACACTACGCCAGCACCCCGCACCCCGTGCTGTATCTGATGCATGGTGTGTCCGGTACCGGTAAAAGCTATTTCAGCCAACAATTACTGGATGAAATAGGCGCGATTCGCGTACGTTCCGATGTCGAACGCAAGCGGCTTTATCGTGAACTGTCGCTCAAAGGTGAAAAGCTGGAACTGTACGGTGCAGAGATGAATGCCCGTACCTATAACCATCTGCAGGATATCACCCGCGCCTTGTTAAAAGCCGGTTACTCAGTGATCGTTGATGCAACCAATATTCGCTATCGCACCCGTCGCAGCTACTTCGAGCTGAGCCAGCAACTGCATGTGCCTATGCGTATCGTGTCTTGTCAGTGCGAGCAAAAGCTAATCGAAGCGCGCCTCAAACGTCGCGTTAATGAGGGGATCGATGCGTCAGATGCGGATATCGATGTGATGCGACAACAAATGCAACACGAACAGAGACTGAGCGAAGACGAGCAGGATTACACCATTGTGGTCGACACGGATGACGACGACAGCATCAACCATGTATTGGAACGCCTACGCTCCGAAGAGATTATCAGCTAACGCCTCCAATCGTGGTATGCCGGCATCCAGCGATACCCGCAGTGGCAGATCATATAGGTCACTTAACGTTGCATCGTTCCATACCGTTGTTAGATCGCCCTCAGCTTTCAGCAGGCCCTGCTTAAGCAGAATCAGATGATCTGCATATTGTGCGGCTAGCAGGGGGTCATGCAACACAGCGATCACGCGCAGTCCCGTTTGCGCCAACTGACGCAGATAATCCAATGTCAGATGCTGATGACGCAGATCCATCCCGGTCAGCGGCTCATCCATCAAGAGCAGCTGTGACTCTTCACCCAACTGGGCCAGTACACGCGCCATCTGCACCCGCTGTTTTTCACCACCGGATAACGTCAGATAGTTGCGTGAAGCCAACTCTGCCAACTCCATCTGTTTCAGTAACGTCTGAGCCTTGTGTACGGACGCGTCGTCACTCAGACCCAACGGATAACATCCCATCCGTACCACGTCCAACACTGAAAATGGGAAATTCAGCGGATGTTCCTGTGTCAGCATCGCCAAACGACAGGCACGTTCTGACAGATCGATAGCATGAATATCCGTGCCATCCAGCCGAATTCCGCCTTGCTCAATTTTATCCTGTCCGGCGATCAGCTTAAGCAGTGTCGACTTACCCGCACCATTAGGTCCCAGAATGACACTGAATCCTGACGCCGCAAACTGCAACTCAATGTCTTCTAGCAGACAACGACCACCGCGGCGGAATTGCTGTACATTGACGTTCAACATCATCATACCCCCCGCCGCCGATAGACAATCATCATCAGGAAAAACGGCCCACCCACTAATGCGGTCACCACACCCAATGGCATCTCTGCCGGCGAGATAATCACGCGGGCAACAATATCCGCCAACGTCAGAAACAATGCACCCAGCAATGCGGCCAGCGGTAATAAGAAGCGATTATCCGGACCAATCAACAGACGCACCAGATGGGGTACAACCAAGCCCACAAAACCAATCATGCCACCGACGGCAACGACCGCGCCCACCCCCAAGGCACTGAGTAAAATCAGAATACGGTGACAGCGCACCACGGAGACGCCCAGCAGCGCAGCCTGACGCTCCCCCAGCAACAATAGATTTAGAATTCGCCCCTGACTGAACAAACCCACTAACACCGGCAGGGCAATGAGCAGCAACGTCCAGACGGCCTGCCACCCCTGATGCTGTAAACCACCCATCAGCCAGAACACCACCTGCCGTAACGTGAATGCATCGGAGAAATACTTCAACGCACTGATACCGGATGCGGCGATCGCATTGATCGCAATCCCCACCAGCAACATCGTCGTAACCGACACTCCGTCAACACCCCGTCCAATACGAAATACCAATCCCGTTGCCAGCAAACCACCCACAAAAGCACTCAACGGTAACGCGACTGCACCCATCTGAGAGACCACCGCATCGCCGAGTACCAGCATCGCCACAGCGGCAAACCCCGCGCCTGCGGAAACACCAATCAAACTGGGATCCGCCAGAGGGTTACGAAACATCGCCTGTACCGCCGCACCCGTGACTCCTAATAACGCACCGGCCAACAGGGTCAGACAGAGGCGTGGCAGACGCAGCTCCACAAATACCTGATGCGCCAGACTATCCGGCGTCCACAGATCGGCGGGCGACACCGTCAACTCCCCGGTCTGCAGCGCCAACCAGATCACCAACGGCGTCGCTGCTAAGAGCACGATCAGCAAGGTACGGGGGTGTAACGCTCCAGCGGGCATCATTGCGACTTATCCAATTGAAATTTAACCGGTATCTTCACATAAGACACCTCAGCCTGACCATCCCGACGGGCCGCAATAAAATGCCATCGGCGTACGGTCTTTAATGCAGCCTGATCAAGCTGAGAAAAACCTGACGACTCCAGCACCTCAATATCAGACACCTCACCCGCTGTATCCACCTGTACATTGAGCCATACCGTCCCCTCCTGCCCGCGTCGACGGGCCAATTTCGGATAAGGCACGGCCGTTTGATGGCGGTAGCTAGCAGCAACAAAACGGGCCTGCTGCTCACGGCTCGCAGACGCATCCGTGTGAGCAGCCAAGTCTTTCGCGGGTATCTCGGACTGATATCTTTCTGACGGGTGTTCTTTTACCTGCGCAGTTGGGGCAACCGGTTCAACGGCTTGAGGCAACTCAGTCGCTTTAGCCGCGACTAAGGGCTTCTGCGCTGGCTTCAATTCAACGGGGCTAGGTTCAGGGCTTTTTGATGGCGCAGGAACAACATGGGACGGGATCTCTTTTGCTGGCTCTGCCGCAGGTGATTTAACACTTGTCTTACCATCCGCAGGTATCTGCTGTACCGGTATTGTTTCCGGCAGAGGCGCGGGTGGATCAAACGATACCGGTATTGATTGAGTGTGTTGGACCGCCGGTGACGCTTGCAGCGAAGACGTTGGTGCCTTAGCACCGATAGAGACCTGTAACAGGCGGTGCTGTCCCGGCAACTCGACCAGTTTAGGCGCGTCATCTCCAGCCACCAGCAGGACCAACAGATGCAGCAACAGCGACAGTCCTAATGCCAGCAGCAGTAAAGCAGGAGATCGGGTAAATCCGGTCGATCGCAATTGAAGCGTTCTCAGTCTGAAAATGAAGATGCCGGTAGTATAAGCGGTTCAGCGGGTTTGCGGATGATATGCTTTCAGCAACGCATTAATCCATTTCAAGATGCTACCCACCCCATTCCCCAAGTGACACAACTGCAGTATGGTTAGCGCCGTAACAACAGGCTGCTCAATACGATCTATTCTGAGGAAAATAATGACCGTTCTTTGCCAAACCGATCAGTTGGAAGCAGGACAGGCCAAAGGGTTTGATATCGGTACCACTAAGCTGGTGCTGATCAACCATCGGGACGCGTTCTACCTCTACCGTAACAGCTGTCCGCACCGCAGTATTCCACTGGAGTGGATGCCCGACCAGTTTCTCGACTTCGAGAAACAGTACATCCAATGCGCAACACACGGTGCTCTGTTTCGAATTGAAGATGGTGTTTGTGTCTCCGGCCCTTGTGTCGAAGACCACCTCGACCCGGTCGCCTTTGAAATCGTTGACGGCCAGATTATCGTCAACCTGCCGACATCTGAAGCACAGATTCCCGTAGAACAGCTGACCTGACCCCATCAGGTCAGCTCCATAGCCCTTCTCACCGTTACAAAAACACCGGCACAGGGTGGCTGATGCGGACTTCCGATTCCGTCAGACTCGCACCATAGGCCAGCACTTCCACCCCGGCCTGCGCAGCTTCACGCAATAACTGGCCGTATTTAGGGTCAATCTGATCCGCCGGACGGGCCCGCTTGATCCCTTCATGTGGCACGCAGAACACCATCACGGCACGATGCCCCTGCTCAACCATCGACATCAACTCAACCAGATGTTTGGCACCGCGCGTAGTGACAGCATCAGGAAAACTGCCCCAGTTATCCTCTTCCAGTAGCGTCAGGTTTTTAATCTCTACATACGCCTTAGGTTTATGCTCATCCTCCAGCAACAGATCGATACGGCTATTCTCACCGTATTTCACTTCCTGACGGATTGAGCTATAGCCCTGCAGTTCGCTAATCACACCGTTCTCAATCGCTTCACGGATCAGATGGTTGGCACGACCTGTGTTGATGCAACACAGATGCAGCTGGTCAATCTCCACCAGCTCCCAGCCCAACGGATACTTACGCTTGGGATTGCCGGAGTCTAGCAACCAAACTCGGCTTCCCGGTTCGGCGCAATGCTTCATCGAACCGGTATTGGGACAATGCGCCGTCACCTGTGTGCCGTCCAATAACTCAACGTCCGCCAAAAAGCGCTTATAACGCTTGATCAGACGGCCTTCGATCAACGATTCGAGTTTCATACGCCCTGAATCCGCTTATGCAGACGCTCTAATGCCAGCTCAATTCGATCCAGCCCCGTCGTATAAGAGAAGCGGATAAACTCATTGGCACGGTAGGTACCAAAGTCGATTCCCGGTGTTGTCGCCAGCTTATCCTCCTCCAGCAATGACCAGCAATAGTCGAAGGTATTGTCGGTCAGATGAGAGGCTCCGGCGTAGACATAAAACGCGCCTTCAGGGGTGACGGGAATATCAAAGCCTAAGTCACGCAGTCCGCTAACCAGCAGGTCTCGTCGCTCCTGAAATGCCTGTCGACGTTGTTCAAAAATGGCCAGACTTTCAGGTTCAAATGCCGCCAAAGCAGCATGCTGAGCAACCGTCGGAGGAGAGATAAACAGATTCTGTGCCAGTTTTTCCAGTTCCGGCACGGCACTTTCCGGGGCAACCATCCAACCTAAACGCCAGCCGGTCATGCCGAAATATTTGGAGAAGCTGTTGATCACAAAGGCATCGGGATCCACTTCCAGTACCGAGTTGGCCTCAAACCCATAGGTCAGACCGTGGTACAGCTCATCCACAACCAAATTGCCACCCAATGCTTTCACGGTTTCTGCGATATTACGCAGATCATCCTTATGCACCACGGACCCTGTTGGGTTTGCGGGGGATGCCAATAACACTCCCGCAGTTTCTGGCTTCCAGTGTTCGCGGATCGCCTCCGGTGTCAGCTGAAAGTTGTCCTGAATACTGCAGGGTACCAACTGACCACGCGCTTCGATCAAGCGCAGAAACTGACGGTTACAGGGATACCCAGGATCTCCCATCATAAACGTACGCCCTGGATCCGCTAGTAACGAAAACACCATCAGCAACGCACCGGATGCTCCGGGTGTCACAATGATGCGCTCAGGCGTGATGTCCAACCCGTAACGGCTTTGATACCACTGTGAAATTTTAGCGCGTAACTCAGGAACACCCGCTGCCGGCGTATATTGCGTCAGGCCATTTTCAATGGCTGAAATAGCCGCCGCGGCCACCGGACCGGCCGTGGCAAAATCTGGCTCGCCCGCCACCATATGCACCACATCGTGCCCTTCCGCATCCAGCTCTTTGGCGCGTTTTAGCAGGTCCATCACTTTAAAGGAATCGATATCAGCAGCACGCTGCGTCCATTGCTTATTCATTGTCCGCTCTTCATAAGTTTAAAACCGCTCTATTATACAAAGGAATGAATCAATACACCCGGATCAAGAACATAGCGACGATTTTCAAACAGCTTCAGAATCATTGTTTCAGGTTTACAACACCGCAACTCTGGACTAGACCTAACAATTGTACGGAGCTTCTGAGCCTTTGTTCAGATTCAAGTAGACCCGAAACCAGAAGTACGGCGCAGGCAAAAGCACCTGCCAGATAAACTTTGTAGCCTTGGGGCTAGTCTAATCTGGAAAGTTCTGATAACGTCTGCTGCCTTTCAGGTATAAGCCGCACTGTGCGGCCTATGATCAGGTAAGCTGATATTGCCGGGAGCCGGCAATAAGATTAAGTGGGGCAGAGTTATGCCAAACAGCACTGAAACTCGATTTTCGCACATTGACCCGTATCCATTGGACCGGGATGAAGAGTACATGTGCGACTCACAGAAAGACCATTTCCGCGCGATTTTAGCGGAATGGAAGCGCCAGTTGATGGAAGAGGTCGACAGTACCATTC
>NZ_JBFGYC010000014.1:0-21051 GCF_041587635.1 Pontibacterium sp.
ACAGGCGACAGATGTGGGTGTGAACAAAGCAACACGCAAGCTCTATCCGGTTGCGAATACACCAGAAGCGATTTACGCCTTAGGTGTGGATGGGCTGAAGGAGTACATAAAAACGATTGGTCTGTTTAACGCCAAGGCGGAAAATGTGATCAAGACCTGTCGCATGTTAATTGATTTGCACAGCTCTGAAGTACCAGACAATCGTGAAGCGTTGGAGGCCTTGCCAGGGGTGGGACGTAAAACCGCCAACGTCGTATTGAATACAGCGTTCGGTCATCCGGCTATGGCAGTCGATACCCATATCTTCCGGGTGTCGAATCGGACCAAAATTGCACCGGGGAAAAATGTTAACGAAGTGGAGCAGAAGCTGCTGCGTTTTGTGCCAAAAGAGTTTTTACTGGATGCCCATCACTGGCTTATTCTTTTGGGCCGTTACGTCTGTACCGCCCGCAAGCCGCGTTGCGGTTCCTGTCTGATTGAGGATCTTTGTGAATACAAAGATAAAACTGAGATAGGTGGTGAGTGATCCGCTTCAGCGGCCATAAAACAGTGGGCTATAGGCCTCGATACGGCGGTCTTCGAAGAAGGTTCGATTCAGTTTTTTGGATATAAATTGTGCTTCGAAACGGTCAATGTCTATATCGATCAACGCTATCACTTTATCCGGATTGCCTTCGTTGCTGAAGGTGATTTTCTGAATCCGAGCATCTCCCTTCAGCAAATCACTGACATTTTCCTGAGTGACGTGAGGCGGCAGGTTGCCAAGGGTGATAACCATGCGACATTATCCTAGGTTAGCATTTGTCCTATTAGAAAAATGGTTCTTAGTAGGCTGCTTTGTCAACCAACGGATAGGTCATTAGTTAAAAAATAGCGGTGCGTAGGCTTCCAGGCGGCGCTGTTTATGAAAGTGTTGATTGAGCCTCACCACATTACGGTTTAACTCTACCCGACCCATCTGGTTAAACCTGATCCAGGCAATCACTCTTTCCGCATTACCCTCATCGCTGAAGCTGATGTTCTCTATCCGGTTGTCGCTGGAGAACAGTTCGCAAACATCGTGAATCGAGATGTCGTTTGGCAGGTTATTTATCGCAATAATCATCTGTATTTTTTCCATAAAATTCAGGCCTATTAAAGCCTGCTTAGATGACAGTCTGTATGCGTCATTATTTTTGTTTTTCGGTGCTGTCGTGAAGATGTTGTAGCCAGACCCCAATCCGATAGATCAGTTGCGATAGATCGTTTCGATCAGGTGCCAGCCAAACCGGGTTTTAATTGGGCCGTGTACGGTCAGCAAGGGCTTTTTGAAAACCACATCATCAAAGGCTTTCACCATTTGACCACGTTTAAATTCGCCCAGATCACCAAAACGACGCTTGGATGGGCAGGTAGAATGCTGTTTAGCTAACTTGCCAAAGTCAGCGCCTTTAGCAATCTTATCTTTCAGCGCTTCCGCTTCTTCGCGGGTTTTTACCAGAATGTGGCGGGCGCAGGCTTTGTTGGCCATGATCAAATCCTCGATGCAGAAAGGAGGTCGCTCAGAGGCGACGCACCTTAAATTTACGACCTTTGATTTTTCCGTCGAGCAGTTGGTCCAGCGCTTTACGTGCTACTCCACGTTCAACGGCCACATAGGTGAAGAAGTCAAAGACATCTATTTTACCCACCTGTGTACCCTGAATACCGGCTGCACCCGTCAGAGCACCTAAAACGTCTCCAGGACGGACTTTCTGTTTACGGCCACCGGCAATAGACAGCGTCACCATAGGAGGGTGAGCCGGCAGTTCTGTTTCGCGGTTTGCTGTGGTTGGCACCGTATCGTAGAGCACGGTCTGATCGGTATATTCTTCGATCGTAGTCACTTTGTAGTGTTCGCGCTCACCACAAATGCTCAATGCCAGACCTGACTTGCCGGCACGCCCCGTACGTCCGATACGGTGAACATAGACTTCGGGATCGCGGGGCAGGTCATAGTTCACCACCATATCCAGATCTTCAACATCCAGACCTCGGGCGGCAACATCGGTCGCGACCAGTACGGAGCAGCTGCGGTTGGCAAACGTCGCCAATACCTGATCACGATCCCGCTGATCCATATCACCCTGCAGCGCATTGGCGTAAAAACCTGCGTTCTTCAACGCCTGTCGTACGTCCTGACACTGCTGCTTGGTGTTACAGAACACCACCGAAGAAGTAGGTTCATATTTATGTAACAGCTGTAGAAGGGTGGCGGTTTTGGCGTCTTTTTCTACGCGGTAGAAACGCTGACGAATGGTGTTCTCTTCGGGCTGGGCTTCAACGCTTACCTCCACCGGATTGTTCTGGAAGTCGTTGCTCAGGTCGCGGATACCATCTGGGTATGTCGCGGAGAACAGCAGCGTCTGACGATCACGAGGAGTTTGCGCGGCTATGTCTCGGATATCCGGGTTAAAGCCCATCTCCAGCATGCGATCCGCTTCGTCCAGAACTAGCGTTTTCAGCGAAGAGAGGTTCAGCGTGCCTTTGCGCAGATGGTCTTTGATACGACCCGGTGTACCGACAACCACATGAGCGCCATGCTGAAGTGAGCCGATTTGCGGGCCGATAGGCTGGCCGCCACAGATCGCGAGGATCTTAACGTTTGGCTGAAAGCGTGCCAGACGGCGTAACTCTTTAGAGACCTGAGTCGCGAGTTCCCGCGTAGGGCAGAGAACCAGCAACTGAACCTTGTAGTTACGTGGTTCGAGTTTGGTCAGTGCGCCAATACCGAAAGCTGCGGTTTTGCCACTGCCGGTTTTCGCTTTAGCGATCAGATCCTGTCCGGCAATAATTTCCGGCAGGCTGGCAGCCTGAATAGGTGTCATGTCGCTGTAACCGATCTGCTTCAGGTTATCGAGCATAGATTGGGGCAGGTTCAGACTGGAAAACTGGGCTTGGGTCACGGCAAGGCTCGCGGAGTTGATTAAACCGGCTATTTTACGCGCTTGCAGCAAGTGCATAAAGCGCTTTTAGCGATCCCTCAAAATAGGGACAGTATAAGAGAGCGAACATGTTAGCATCTTAACTATATTTTCTTGTGTATATCTTTCTGATGGACTTTAAAGGGCCGATACAGTGCTGGCGATACTTGCGATTACAACACCGATCCTTTTGTTGATTGCCCTGGGGTATTTATTGGTGCGGGTGAAACTGGTTCCGCAGGCGGCTATCGGTGGTATGGGCACCTTTGTGGTGTATCTCGCCTTGCCAGCCTTACTTTTTAAAGCCTTGTCCTCGCGCCCGGTGAGTTATGTTTATAACAGTCATTATCTTCACCCTGACCGCTGTGCTTTGGCTGACGGATCAATTCGGTGGTCTGTCTGCGGTATTGGTTTAGCCTGGCATCATCGTTGGGAAAGCCCTATTTAAGCCCTATTGCAGTGGACTTAATCACAGGTTTTCGAACGCGCTTGCTTATTTCCTAAGTCGGATCTTTAGGTTGACTAGCAGTTTTGTGGTGTGTTTTTGCTGCAGGTTGCTAGGGAAGAGGGTGGGGAAGCGTACTTTTCCGGTAAAACTTCTTATAATTCAAACCCATGAATAGTTGGATTGTTTATATCCTTCGTTGTGCAGATGATACGCTTTATACCGGTGTGACCACTGATCCCGTGCGCCGCTTGCGAGAACACAACGGGGAGATCAAAGGTGGTGCCCGTTATACCCGCACCCGTCAGCCCGTTGCCATGATTTGGCAAGAGTCTCAACCTAATCGCTCCGAGGCTTGTAAGCGTGAGGTGCAAGTGAAGCGTTTGTCTCGCTCGGCCAAGCTGCGACTGATCAGCGAAAAATAATAGACTTCTCAAGAAGACAAGCGCAGTTAACAACCCTATATTTTGTATAAAACGTCTTTCGTATAATTCATTTATTCTATTGCAGACTTTGGCTAGGTGCCGATTGCCTGAAACGGCAACAGGTTCCTTAGTTAAGGCTGGGAATTAGGGTGTCCGCCTTTGATAATGATGATGTAGTCCGGCTGAATGACGACAACAAGGATGCTGTGCAGCCTAAATCTCACGGCAAGTCAGTCAGTTTATTGCGCGGGCAAAAGAAGCGGGCTGTCGTATTGCAGTGGACGACTTTGGTTCGGGTTACTCCAACTTCGAATACCTTCTCAAGCTGGATATCGACTTTATCAAAGTGGATGGTTCGCTGATCCGTCATCTTGATACGGACGCGAACACCCGAATGTTGTCAGAGATGATTGTATCTTTTGGTCAGAAGGTGGGTGCGCAAACAGTGGCAGAATTTGTCCACAATGAGGCGGTAAAGCAGGCTGCTGAAGCGATAGGTTTTGACTACTTGCAAGGATTCCACACCGGTAAACCCAAACCGCTGGTATAACCCGTGGGTTATCCAGCGTTGGGTTATCCGTCTTACATAACGCCTTGCGACAGTCATAAAGACGGTTTTTTTGCTTTCTTGTGCACTGCTGTTGTTAACATTGAACTGCAGCGGCAGGTTTCCTTTCAAATAGCGGTCTGAACTGCAGATGCGGTACGGCAGCCACAGGTTCATCTCGTTGGCTGCTATCTGCTGCTGACCATTTACTTTGATATCAAAATCAGCCTTGACCGCTACATTGATCGCTTCATGGGTGCCGGTAAAGGATTCCACTTTGACACGGTACAAGTTGCAGACGGTACCGTCATCCTGTTGTTGCACCAGTTGTTGTCGGTCGCGACGAATCTCCACCAATATTTCCGTACGTTGCGTGAAACCATACATCACAGCGGCCGTTGCACTGAGCATCACCAGCATGTAAGTCAGTAGGCGGGGACGCCAGAGAGGTGACGGTTGTTTGACTATCTGATTCTCAGAACGAAACCCGATGAGTCCTGTTTCCCGTCCGGTCTTAACCATCACCGCATCACAGGCATCGATGCAGGCGGCACAGTCGATGCACTCGTATTGCAAACCGTTGCGAATATCGATGCCGGTGGGGCATACCTGAACACAGAGTCCGCAATCTATGCAGTCGCCTTTGGTGTCCGTGGCCGCCTGTGATTTGTGATGGCGAGGTTCGCCGCGCGCAACATCATAGGTAACGGTGCGGGTATCCCGGTCAAACATCACGCCTTGAAAGCGTGAATATGGGCACATATGGAAACAGACTTTTTCACGCACCAGACCGCCGTTTACGTAGGTCAGGGCTGCCATCATGATAATCCAGAACGTACTGAAGACAGACAGCTCCAGCGTCAGCATATTCATGACCAGTTCGCGCATTGGTACAAAGTAACCGGTGAAGGTGACGGCTGTCGCCGTTGCCAGCAGTACCCATAATATATGCTTCAGAACTCGACGGGTCAGACGATTTCCGGTCAGGGGTTGGTTGTCACCTTTGCGGCGGACACTGGCGCGGCCTTCAGTCATCTGTTCGATACGAATAAACAACCAGCTCCAGATGCTCTGCGGGCATGCAAAGCCGCACCACAACCGTCCCCAGCCAACCGCCACCAGAAACAGCAATGCTGTTCCGGCAATCATTAATCCCGCCATCAGAGGCAGGTCAAACCAGGAAAACTGGGTGCCAAACAAGTTGATGCGATGCTGATCGAAATCGAACATTAACCACGGCTGGCCATCCACTTCCACCCAGGCAAGGCCAAAGAACAGGAAGAGTAAGGTTCCGCTAACCAGACGGCGCAGGTTTTGATAAAAGCCTTGGGTGAGGCGAACATGGATTTTGCCACCCACAGCGGTTGTTGTGGTTGGCTGATTAATGACGGGGATGGGCTCCATCTGATTCTCCAATAGGGAAGCTGAGGTCTGTGAGGTGGCCACCACCAATACAGATCCTCAGATACCTTGTTTTACTTGTGCATGACTCTATACCGATGACAAAATAGGGACAGGTATAAAAAAATAAACTTTATAGGGTACAGATTGGGCGATGAACAATTTTTTGTACCGCTCGCTTGAGCAGCAATTGTCTGAGGAAATTGAGCAGGGACGTTGGCAACCGGGAGACCGCCTGCCGTCGATCAGGACGTTGGTGCAGGAACAAGGTTTGTCTAAAACCACGGTGATGCACG
The DNA here is from genome assembly GCF_041587635.1 of Pontibacterium sp. NCBI lineage: Bacteria > Pseudomonadati > Pseudomonadota > Gammaproteobacteria > Oceanospirillales > Oceanospirillaceae > Pontibacterium > Pontibacterium sp. The sequence continues at coordinate 6,057 of NZ_JBFGYC010000014.1, forward strand.
CCCTTAACCGGTTGGAAGCACGTGGATTGATCGAATCCCGTCCTAAGGCGGGGTTCTTTGTACGGCCGCAATACAAACCGATGCCGGTGAACACCCCCTCCATCGGTGCGATATCTTCACCTGCGCCGGTGCCGGTCTCGGTGAATGCAGTGACACAGGAGTTGATGTGTCGTAGTGCTGCGTTTGATATCTCGCCGGATGCGGGGACCCGGGAAGCTCTGCCGCCGGGATTGTTGCAGCTAAATCGCACCGTGGCGCGTGAGTTGCGCCGCCAAAAAGGTTTACATCAATATTACGATGAACCTGCGGGTAGTCAGCAGTTGCGCGATATTCTAGCCCGTCGTTACAAGCGACAAGGATGTCAGATTGATGCTTGTGATTTAACCATTACCACCGGTTGCCAGCAGGCGCTGTTTTTTGCCCTGATGTGTTTGTGTCAGCGGGGAGATCTGGTGGCTGTGGAGTCGCCCGGTTTTTATGGTGTGTTGCAGCTCCTTGAAGGCTTAGGGCTCAAAGCGATCGAGATACCCTGTGATTCAGTACAGGGCATGGATCTGGATGTGCTGGCACAAGCCGCAGAAAAGTGGCCGATAAAGGCCTGTGTTGTCACGCCGTCATTTGCCACGCCTACCGGTGCGCTGATGCCGCTGGAAAGCCGTAAGCAGTTATTGGCGCTGGCGGAACAACATGATTTTCATATCGTCGAAGATGATATCTACCGTGAGCTGGCCTTTGATCATCCGATGTCGCCTTTGCAGGCATTGGACCGACAGGGGCGAGTGATTTTGTGTGGTTCAATTTCGAAAACCCTGTCACGTGATTTGCGAGTCGGTTGGGTGGTTTCGGAGCGGTGGCGTGAGGAGATTCAGCGCCTTAAGCTGGTAACCTCGCTGGCGACCAGCCGGTATGTGCAGCAAGGTGTCGCGTCGTTTATTGAAGACGGCGGTTACGACCGTCATCTGAGGCGATACATTCCAAACCTTCAGGCCCAACGAGACGAGCTGATCACGACCATTCAACAGGAGTGGCCGTTGCCTTGTGCCAGCTCGGTTCCTCAGGGCGGGCTCACTTTATGGCTGGAGTTGCCGCAGCATATTGATTCTATGCAGGTATACGCCAGTGCCCGTGAACAAGATATTCTGATTACCCCCGGTACCTTGTTTACCGCAGGCGATCATTTTCGTAACTGTATCCGTATCAGCTATACCCACCCCTGGAATCCAGACCGTAAAGCAGCTCTTAACACGTTAGGCAGTATTCTGGCAGAAATAAATGAGCACTAATTGAAATGTTATATTATATCACTTAGTCTGGCGTTATCTTTTTAGAGGTTAAGTGACAGGAGCAAGAAATGGATCAGTTCAAGCGAAAGAGTGGATCAATCATCACCGGCTCTGCGTTGATAGGGCTGACATTGCTTGGGTCTGCGGTGCAGGCAAACAGTCTGGAAGAGAGTGATGGATCAGGCGCATCGCTCGCGGCGCATCAGCATGGTGTCGCGGAGCTTAACCTGGCGCTGGACGGTAAACATCTGGAACTGGAGTTTATCTCCCCTGCTGCCAATATTATGGGTTTTGAACACGTAGCGCGGACGGATGCAGAAAAACAGACGCTCCAGCAGTCGATTAAAAATCTGCAACAAGCGAGTCAGCTTTTTGCTTTAACTGCCGCTGCTGATTGCCGGTTAGGGCGGGTTGAACTGGCTTCAACCACAGACGCTGACGAGCATTCTGATGCACATGACGAACATGATCATGACACAGAGCATCATGCCGGTGAGCACGAGCACGAGCACGAGCACGAGCACGAGCACGACGAGGCAGGCGGTGATCATAGCGATCTGCGTGTGCACTATTATTATCAGTGTCTACAGCCAAAGCAGTTGAACGGATTGGACGTGTTGATGTTTAAAGCATTTCCGGCCATTGAAAAGATCCACCTGCAGCTGATTACGCCACAGACTCAGCAAGGTAAACTGCTGACTCCGGATAATCCTCGCGTCAGTTTCTAAGGAGAACAGTGTGCAAGCCGCTATTGCGCTGGAAAAGTTGGAGTTTGGTTGGGCAAAAGATCAGCCACTGCTCAATATCGAATCACTCACGGTGATGCGTGGCGAACGACTTTTTTTGCAGGGCGCGTCAGGTAGCGGGAAAAGCACCTTGTTAAACCTGATAGGTGGTGTGCTGGAACCCAACGCGGGGGCTGTTCATCTGATGGATGTTAGCCTGAAGGCGCTGAGCAAAACCCAGCGTGATGCATTTCGTGCGGATCATATTGGCTTTATCTTCCAGATGTTTAACTTGTTGCCCTATCTCAACGTACTGGACAATGTGACCTTACCCTGCGGGTTTTCGGCGAATCGACGGGACAGGGCCGCATTGAGAGACGGTTCGGTAGATGATTCTGCGCGCCGCTTGCTGGATCATCTCGAGTTAGGCGGCGCGCTGTTACGCCGTCCGGTGACCGATCTATCGATGGGACAGCAGCAGCGCGTGGCTGTCGCCCGTGCCTTGATTGGCTCACCGGAGATTCTTATCGCCGATGAGCCGACGTCAGCACTGGATGTGGGTAATCGAGACCGCTTTCTGCAACTGCTGGTGCAGGAGTGCGAGGCACAAGAAACAACCCTGATGTTCGTCAGTCATGATCCGACCTTACACGACCACTTTGACCGAGTGGTGGATCTGCATAGCTTAAACCGCTTTGGGGGAGAGGCATGATCCTGTTACGTCTCACGGCCCGCAGTTTATGGCATCGACGTTCAACTGCTTTACTCACTTTACTGACCATCGGTGTCAGTGTGATGTTGCTGTTGGGGGTTGAAAAGGTGCGTACTGAAACCCGAAACAGTTTTGCCAATACCTTATCGGGTACGGATCTGATCGTGGGCGCGCGCAGTGGCCAGATCCAGTTGCTGCTCTACTCCATTTTCCGCATGGGGGATGCGACCAGTAATATCTCCTGGCAGAGTTATGAACTGGTCAAAAACCATAAAAATGTCGCCTGGACCGTGCCTATTTCACTGGGCGATTCCCATCGGGGCTATCGCGTGCTGGGAACCACAGAAAGCTACTTTGATCATTACCGCTACGGTAACCGGCACCTGCTTTCGTTTGATGACGGACGCCGTTTTGAATCATTGTATGATGTGGTGTTAGGGGCCGAGGTTGCAAAAAAATTGGGGTATACCATTGGCAGCAAGATTGTTGTTGCACACGGTATTGGTAATGCCAGTTTCAGTAAACACGACGATAAGCCTTTCCGGGTGGTCGGTATCCTCAATCGTACGGGGACACCGGTTGATCGGACGGTACATTTAAGCTTGCAGGCACTGGAAGCGATCCATATTGATTGGAAAGCCGGGGTGAAAATACCGGGTCAGGCTGTCTCGGCAGAGGAGGCGGCTGCCAAAGAGCTGAAGCCGAAACAGATCACCGCCTTTTTGGTGGGGATGAAGTCTAAGGTGGCAACCTTCCATCTGCAGCGCTCCATTAACAACTATCGTAAAGAACCGATGCTGGCTATTCTGCCCGGTGTCGCTCTGCAGCAGTTGTGGGATATGGTTGGAATTGCTGAGAAAGCCTTGATGCTGGTATCGGCGATCGTCGTCATGGCCGGGCTGGTGGGTATGTTGACGGTTATCCTGACCAGCCTGAATGAGCGTCGCCGAGAGTTGGCCATCCTGCGTTCAGTGGGCGCGCGGGCGTGGCAGATACTGTTATTGCTGACTCTGGAGTCGGCGTTGTTAACGGTGTTGGGTATCGGTTTAGGTATTATTCTGTTGTATGTGGGTATCGGTTTGTCGCAGCCTTTCCTCGAAACGCAGGTGGGTGTATTTGTACCGCTCACTGCGTTGAATGTTTATCAATGGAAACTACTGGGTCTGGTTGTTGTCTGTGGTACGTTGGTAGGCTTAATTCCCGGTTACCGGGCCTATCGGTACTCGGTCGCGGATGGTCTGACTATTCGCATCTGATCGTTAGAAGGTTAATGGCGTAAATTCATGAAATCTGTATTTCAAAATATCCTGCGTGTGCTGATGTTATGTATGGCAATCCTGCTGCCGTCCGTCTGTGCTGCCGATAGTTTTAATGGAGAACCTGTTGAGGAGTTGGAGTGGGAAGCTTTGATGCCCGCGGGTTTTTCACTGGAGTCCTTGCTCGGTAATCCAGATGATCTCGGGTCGTTAGATGATCTTGACCCGCAAGCCACTCAGTACATGGATCAGATGATGGCAGCGCTGGCATCAGCCCCTGTGGTCCCTGAGATGGCGGGGAAGATGATTAAGATTCCCGGCTTTGTGGTGCCTGTCCAAGGTGATGGTGTGAATGTGACTGAGTTCTTTCTGGTGCCGTATTTTGGTGCCTGTATCCATGTGCCACCGCCACCGTCCAATCAGATTATCTACGTTCGCTTCGAACCCGGTACCAAGGTCGATAATCTTTACGATGCGATCTGGGTAACCGGTAAGTTGTCGACGGAAACGATTACCCATGAACTGGCGTCATCGGGTTATAGCTTAGAGGCCTTCGTGATTGAACCTTATGAAGAGGCATTTGAAGCACCGCCGGAAGAGGCTGATCAACCTCAGCAGTAAGTGAATGCTTCCTATTAGCCTCACAACGGTTTTCTGGTCAGACCAGTCACTAAATAGTTTTGCTTCTTAGCGAAAGTTCCAACGCAATCGGCCTGAAAAGTGGATAAACTTTTCCCTTTTGCTTCAGGGAGAGTATCCATTGGAACAGCTGGTTGAGGTTATTCTGGCATCAGGACGCACTGCCATCGATATGGCGTTATACATCCTGATGCCGATTATGGTTGTGATGCTGGCGCTGATGAAGCTCATGGATGCCAAAGGGATTCTGGCGTTTTTTGCCCGTCTTCTATCACCCGTAGTGAAAGTGTTTGGCATTCCCGGGCTGGGTGTTTTTGCCCTGATCAAAATGCTGCTGGTTAGCTTCTCTGCCCCTGTCGCAACGCTCAGCCTGATGAACAGTAATGGCATTGCCAAACGCCGGATTGCCGCGACGTTGGCGATGTTGCTCTGTATGTCGCAGGCCAATGTGGTGTTCCCCATGATGGCGGTTGGGCTGAATATGCCGGTTGCCATCGCGACGTCACTGATCGGTGGTTTATTTGCTGCCAGCCTGACTTACTATCTGTTGATGCCACGTGATCAGGAAGCTGAGCAGGAAACTCTGGTTGAACCTGAAATCCCCGCCAAGTCCGAGCGTAAGACTGCAATGCAGATTCTTGCCGATGGTGGGCAAGAGGGGATGCGCATTACACTGGCGATGCTGCCTATGCTGATGCTGGCGCTTTGTCTGGTGAATGGGCTGAAAGCGACCGGGGTGATCGATCTGATGAGTGAATTGCTGGCGCCTCTGATGGCGTTGCTCGGTTTGCCTGAAGCTGCGGTATTACCGCTGGTCACTAAATATATTGCGGGCGGGACCGCATTTATGGGCGTCACACTGGACCTGATGGATCAGGGACTGATTACCGCCAATGAACTGAATCGTATGGTGGGGTTTGCGACTAATCCTCTGGATATTGTTGGCGTTGCGGTCTTAGTGGCGGCGGGGTCGCGTGTTGGTGAAGTCGCGCGCGTTGCGGTGATTGGTGGACTGGCTGGGATGTTTCTGCGCGGAATATTACACCTGATTATCTTTTAAGGTAGTGGAACACTCCGCTAACTCTGGCTCTCTCACCTCGATAGCGAAATGGTTTAGTATGGGCTGGCAGCGTTTCGCTGCCTCTTAACCGCCTGACTGAGCCAAGAACTATGCACTTTCCTGACAGTAAACTGCCACAAGTTGGCACGACGATTTTCTCCGTGATGTCGCAGCTTGCCAATGACGCTGGCGCGATCAATCTTTCGCAGGGTTTTCCCGATTTCGACGGTCCCGAATATCTGCGCAAACGTGTGGCCCATTACATCGAAAACGGTGCGAATCAATATGCACCGATGACCGGAATTCCCGCTCTACGCACCGCTATCGCAGACAAGGTCGAGCGTATCTATGGTCGCGTGACCTGTGCCGAGAGCGAAGTGACGGTGACCTCAGGGGCAACTGAAGCGTTGTTTGCGGCAATTGCTGCCGTTGTACAGACCGGTGATGAAGTAATTGTGTTTGATCCGGCGTACGACAGTTACGAGCCTGCTATTCAGCTCAATGGCGGTAAAGCGATCCATCTGGCTCTGAATCCACCGACATTCTCGATTGACTGGAGCGCACTGAAAGAGGCGATCAATCCGCGCACCCGAATGATTGTGATTAACTCACCGCACAATCCAACCGGGGCTGTGCTGAGGGCTGATGATCTGGAACAGCTCGCGGAGATCGTCCGTGACACAGACATTCTGATCCTGTCAGATGAAGTGTATGAACATATTAGCTTTGATGGGTTACCCCATCAGAGTGTGTTGCGCCACCCTGAGTTGTCTGCCCGCAGCTTTGTTGTTTCCTCCTTTGGTAAGACCTATCACACCACCGGTTGGAAAGTTGGCTATTGCATAGCTCCGGCCGTATTGAGTACAGAACTTCGTAAAGTTCATCAGTACCTGACGTTCAGTACCGTTACCCCGGTTCAGCTGGCGCTGGCCGATATGATGAATGAGATGCCAGAACACTACGAAGAGCTCCCGGCGTTTTATCAGCAGAAGCGGGATATGTTCTGTCAGTTGATGGAAGGTAGTCGTTTTAGCTGTGTCAAAACCTCAGGGACTTACTTTCAGCTGATGGATTACAGTGCCATCAGTGATCTGCCGGATACTGAGTTCTGCCGCTGGTTGATCGAAGAGGCCGGTGTGGCGGCCATTCCCATCTCGGTTTTCAGCGAAGCACCGATGGAGACCCGTCTGGTACGATTCTGTTTTGCGAAAAGTGATGACACCTTGCGAGCCGCTGCGGAGAAACTATGCAAGATCTGAGAGTCACGCTGATACAGGCAGATCTGGTTTGGCAGCAACCCGAAGCGAACCGAACGCAGTTTGAGCAGATCTTTGCTGAGCTGAAAGGAACAACCGACCTGATCGTGCTGCCAGAGATGTTTACCACAGGCTTTACCATGGCGCCGGAAACACTGGCTGAACCTGTCGATGGTGAAACCGCACAATGGTTAAAGCAGCAGGCTGAACATCTGGATGCGGCGATTGTTGGCAGTGTGGTCACTCAGGTGGGTGATCACTACCGTAATCGCTGTTTCTTCACACAACCCAACGGAGAGCAGGCCGTCTATGACAAACGTCACTTGTTCCGTATGGGCGGGGAGCATAACCATTACGAGGCCGGTCGTGAGCGTGTTTTGGTTGAGTACAAGGGGTGGCGAATCATGCCACAGATCTGCTATGACCTGCGTTTTCCCGCGTTTAGCCGCAATCACAATGAGTATGACTTGCTGATCTACGTTGCGAACTGGCCAAAACCGCGGCGTAACCCGTGGCGTACACTGCTGCAAGCACGGGCGATTGAAAATCTGGCCTATGTTGCCGGGGTTAATCGGGTGGGAATTGATGGTTCCGGGTTGGCGTACAGCGGTGATAGTTTGCTGGTGGACTTTATGGGAGAACGGTTGATCGATCAGGTGCCGGATCAGACTTTCGTTGAAACCTTCACGCTGGATGCGCGGGCGCTAAACGATTTTCGCGAACGTTTCCCTGCATGGATGGACGCGGACGCGTTTGATCTGAAACTATAAATCCACAGTACGGCGTATGATCTGCAAACTTTGGGGTTTGACCCGCCTGCGCACAGCAGCGATTATTGAATGCATAAAGGTGCTGAATCTATCGGCATCTCCTACCGTAAGGGTAAGGACAGGTTATGCGTTTGTTAGTGATCGGAGCCAGTCGTGGGATCGGTTTGCAGGTAGTACACAAAGCGCTGGATCAGGGACATCAGGTGACGGCCTGTGCTCGGGCTGTCACTGAAATCGGAATTTCTCACCCCTATCTTCACCGTCAGCGTGCTGATGTGCTGGATTTCTTTGCGTTGCAGCGGATCGTACCCGGCCATGATGCGGTGGTGATCTCGCTGGGTATTTTGCCGACCTTTGATAAGGTCCGTCTGTTTTCAGAAGGCACCCGCAACTTAATCGATGCCATGCATGCCGCCCATATTAAACGTCTGATTGTTGTGACGGGTATTGGTACCGGGGATAGCCGTGGGCATGGTGGTTTCTTCTACGATAAATTATTCCAACCTTTTGTGTTACGCACGATCTATAAAGACAAAGAGCGTCAGGAGGGGCTGGTCCGCAAGAGCAATCTGGATTGGACGATCGTCCGCCCCGGTTTTCTCACTAACGGAGATGCGACGCACAATGTTCAGGTCCATACGGATCTTCAGGGGGTGGTCGCTGGAAAGGTCTCCCGAGCCGATGTGGCCGAGTTTATTCTGCATGAACTGGATCAACCCCGGTATCAGCAAAAAACACCGCTGTTGAGCTATTGAAGCATAGCTAAGACAGGAGCTGGCGGGCGCTTAAGAGTCCCGCCAGATTCAGAAATTACAGCGTGACGTTGACGGCAGAGGATGCGCTGATGGCGGTTGTTTTGGCCGCATCGACAGATTCACCGCGTGCCAGTACTACACCCATACGGCGTACACCTTCGACTTCAGGCTTTCCGAACAGGCGTAACTGAGTGTTTGGCTGAGCCAATACCTGCTGCAAGTTACCAAAGGCCGTTTGTGTCGACTCACCTTCCACCAGAATGACACTGGACGCAGAGGGACCGTGGAAATGAATATTAGGAATGGGCAATCCTAGAATAGCCCGTGCGTGCAGGGCAAACTCTGACAGGTCTTGTGAAATCATGGTCACCATACCGGTATCGTGAGGGCGTGGAGACACTTCGCTAAAATAGACCTGATCACCTTTGATAAACAGCTCAACACCAAACAGGCCGTTACCGCCCAACGCCGTAGTGACTTTCTCTGCGACCTCTTTTGAACGTTCCAGTGCGGTGGAACTCATCGCCTGTGGCTGCCATGACTGACGGTAGTCGCCGGCAATCTGGATGTGACCAATCGGCTCACAGTAACTGGTGCTGTTGTTGTGGCGAATGGTCAGCAGGGTGATCTCATAATCAAAATCGACGAAACCCTCTACGATCACTTTGCCTTTCCCGGCACGGCCACCGTCCTGGGCATATTCCCAAGCTGCGGAAATTTCATCTTCGGTTTTGAGTGTGCTTTGGCCTTTGCCGGATGAACTCATGATCGGCTTCACCACGCAGGGTAGGCCGATCTCCGCTACTGCGGCCTTGTACTCATCTTCGGTTGCAGCGAAGCGGTATGGGGAGGTAGCGACACCCAGTTCTTCCGCCGCCAGGCGACGGATGCCTTCACGATTCATCGTGAGCTGGGTGGCACGTGCGGTGGGTACGATATTGAAGCCTTCGGCTTCTAGTGCGACCAGCGTATCGGTAGCGATCGCTTCGATCTCCGGCACAATCAGATCCGGTTTTTCAGCTTCGATAACACGGCGCAACGCTTCGCCGTCAAGCATTGAAATAACATGACTGCGATGAGCGACCTGCATGGCCGGACTGTTGGCATAACGATCAACAACGATAACTTCAACGCCCAGACGTTGAAGCTCAATAACAACTTCTTTTCCGAGTTCGCCGCCGCCACACATAAGTACTCGTGTGGCCGAGTCTGAAAGTGGTGTCCCCAACTGATTCATCTGGCTATTCCCTGTGAAAATTTTTCACGTATTATAAAAGCCACATCGCCGGAGATGCCAGCATTCTCGCCTATACTCATAGAGAAAGAATTTTAACTGATGGGCGTGTTTCAGGAGGCGTGAAACCTTCAGTGTCAGGCATCAACACTGTAGAAATTTCTGGGTTGAATGGTCTGCTGAAAACATGGCATCAAAACCATTGGCCGCAAAAGGTCAGTGGGAACAACCGCAAGCCCGTATGGGCTGATTTAGCCGGAGTAAAGTCTGGCACAAAGGGGTCTCAGTATATGAGGCCCCTTTGTTTATCTATGCTATCGCCCCCATTTTCTGACGGCTTTTGCTGAGGCTGTTGTGTTTGTTTTTTGAACAGCTTTTTGAATATTTATTCCGCTTCTGTTGGGCCAAATCCAGAAATATCTGCTATTCGTATATATCAGTACCTGAAGGAGAAGGATCGCTTGCCCGCGTCGGAAAGTGTTATCAAGGAATTGGGTAACAAAGCTGTGGCGCCGGGATTACTGGATTTCGACTGAAGGGAAGGATGTTGTTATGGCTAGAGGATATGAAAGACACCACGGTCACCACGGCTTGTCTATGTATGGCAAAGAGCTGGTGCGGCGTTGCAGTGCTCATTGTGAGTTGTGCGACGCTCAGGGAATCAAGCTGAAGATCTTTGAGGTTCCACCGTTCGATAGCGAGCCGGATGTTAACCACTGCATTATGATCTGTGAAACTTGTCTTGATCAGATCGAACATCCGAAGCATATGGATCGAAACCATTGGCGCTGTCTGAACAGTTCGATGTGGAGTCCGGTCTCAGCCGTCAAGGTCACCGCTGTTGCAATGCTGCAACGTTTGTCCAACTCAGAAGATTGGGCGATTGAGTTGTTAGAGCAGCGCTATATGGAGCCGGAGGAATCGGAGTGGCTGGAAGAGGTTGAGCTCTAGTCGAGCTCACCACATAGATTCTGTTGCATCAGGTCTGAGACCTGTGTGCTGCTCGCGTGCGTTGCCAATAAAGTATGCAACTTGGTAAACGCAGCCTCTGGTGTCATATCGCCCCCTGAAATAATCCCTATCTCATTTAAACCTGCAGAGCAGGCATATGCGCCGGGGATCACTTGCGCTTGTAAACAGCTACTGAGGTTCACTAATACCACTCCCGCTTTAGCCGCCTGTGTCAGGTGATGCATCAGCGGTTCATTATTGTTGGGTAAATTGCCAACGCCGTAACTCTGTAGGATCACGCCGCGTATCTGCTCGTTGTCTAAAACCGATTGAATCTGCGCATCCGCCATCCCTGGATAGATAGGCAGCATGGCTACCGCACCTGATGAGTATTGTGTGGGGCATAGATCAGGCGTGCCCGCGGGGCGTATCAGTTGTTGATGCAGTTCTATATGGATACCTACCTGACCCAGCCAGGGAAAGTTGGGTGAATCAAAGGCATCCAATCCGGTCGCCTTAACCTTCCGGCTGCGATTTCCCCTGAGCAAACGGCCATTAAAATAGACACATACCTCGGGTACCGGATGAAAGCCTGCAATGATCAGCGCGCTAATTAAATTGTCGAGCGCATCGTTGCGCAGTTCGACCAATGGAATTTGTGAACCGGTAACGACAACGGGTTTGTTCAGGCCTCTGAGCTGAAAGGAGAGTGCTGATGCTGTATAGGCCATCGTGTCGGTCCCGTGCAGCACGACAAAGCCGTCGTAATCAGCATAATGCTTGGCCAGCGTTTGGGCGATGGTTTGCCAGTCATCCGGCACTAAATTAGCACTATCAATTAAACGCTCGAACTCTATCAGATCAAACTCTGGCAAGGTGTCATGCACACTGTTAATCAACTTTTCGCGCAGCAGCGCCTCAAATCCTGCTACGGGTGTATAGCCCTCTTCAGACGGTCGCATACCGATGGTTCCACCCGTATGAATAATCAGAACGCGGGGTTTCTGAGTTTGATTAGCGTACATAATCTGTTTGGGCTCCTGTGCGATGCCTGTCTATCAGGCCTAACATAACCGTATATGGGGATGAATTCGAGGTTGATCGCCAACCCGTCACCGTTTCTCTTGTCAGTATTCCGCTGCTCGCTTAAATCTTAACCACTTTGTCATATCGGACTGCTTTGATATAGGGGCTGGGTACAGCCACGGTGGTGGGTTGTCATTAATGCCTGATTGGACCAGCGTTGGGCAGTAATGTTTGCGTATGAGCTGGTAGAACGGAATTGAGAACAGAAAATGAATATTTTTGTGGGAAACCTCTCCTATCGCATGCAGGAAAACGAACTGGAAGCGACCTTTGCCCTGCACGGTGACGTGCAGTCCGCCAAAATTGTTCTGGATCGGGAGTCAGGCCGTTCCCGGGGATTTGGTTTCGTAGAAATGCCAAATGCCGTTGAAGGTAAAGCCGCGATCAATGCTCTGAACGGTCAGGAGATGGGCGGGCGTAGCCTGGTGGTGAACGAAGCTAAACCTCGCCAGCCGGGTGCGCCGCGTCGTCGTGAACATTGAGTTCAATATCGACTCTGTAGCGATCTCCCGTCCGTCTGCCCGAGTGGTCGGGTGAGTCGGATTGTGCGGTCGTTTACAGTGTTTTACTGATCGCTCTTCTGATAGCCTGAACGGAGTTGTTTTTGTACTTGATCAGGTGAGATGTATGACAGAGGAGGTTCAATCCCTTTCGACCAGTGCACTGGCTAAGAAGCTGGGTAAATCATCTAAACAGATGTTTGCCGAGTTGGAGGCCTTGGGCTGGATTGTGCGTGAGGGCGATCATTGGACACTGACCGCTAAAGGTACCTTTGAAGGTGGTCATTACAAGGAAAGTAAGCGCTTCGGCACTTATGTTGTCTGGCCTGTATCGGTGATTGAGCATCGGGCACTGGTTAATCCTGACAGTCAACTACTCAGTGCTGCTGCCGTTGGCAAGTTGTTGTCTTGCTCTGCCGTCCAGATGAATCGAATGTTTAATGAACTCGGTTGGATCGAACGCCATATTAAAGGCTGGCGACTGACTGAGGCGGGCACGCGTTATGGTGGTCGCCAGTCTGAGGATGCCAGATCAGGTGTACCTTATGTCTTGTGGCCCGAAACGATCACTGTGCATCCCGCCCTTCAAGCCAGCCGTATAGATACTGAGCGGAACATCCGGCTGCCGGCCGAAGTGTCTGTTTACCAATGTCTGGATGGCCATCAGCTTCCATCTGCCGGGTTACAAAAGATTGATGACTGGCTGTACACCGCAGGTGTGGTACACGCCTGTCAGCGTCGTTTGCCTATCGAAGAAGAGGCTGTTTGTGACTTTTATATCCCCGCAGCACGGTTGTATATCGAGTTCTGGGATGAGCAGGATGGCAGCGGTTATCTGGCTGAGAAAATGCGTCGTAAGGAACTCTATCAGCGCTATCAGTTGAACATGATTGAGTTGAGCGTTGATGATCTGCCTGAACTGGATGAAACGCTCTCACGTCGATTGCTAAAACAAGGCCTAGATACGCTCTGACGGTGAGGTCTGACGGATGAAGCTAAGTGGCTGATACGGTATAATGTGTACCCGTGAGCAAAGCAGTATCTGCTGATCCTCACGCCCCGCTGACCTGAATAGAAAGGACCTGCATGAATACGCTAACCATCCAAACCCCTGACGACTGGCACCTGCACTTGCGTGACGGAGATATGTTGCCGGAAACTGTCGCCGCGACTGCGCGTTGCTTCCAGCGCGCTATTATCATGCCTAACCTGGTTCCGCCTGTGACCAATGCTGAGATGGCAATGGCATACCGTCAGCGGATACTGGATGCGCGCCCTGAAGGTTCTGACTTTAACCCACTGGTGACCTTGTATCTGACCAACGATACAACGGCACAAGATATCATCGATGCTAAAGCCGCCGGTGTTGTTGCCTCCAAACTATACCCTGCTGGTGCGACCACTAACTCGGCTGCGGCAGTGTCACAGCTGGAAGCGATGTATCCGGTATTTGAAGTGATGGCCGAGCAGGGGATGTTGCTGCTGGTACACGGTGAAGTAACCGATAACCATGTGGATATCTTTGATCGGGAAAAAGAGTTTATCGATCAGAAGCTGGCGAAAATTGTCGAGTCTTTCCCCACTCTGAAAGTGGTATTTGAACATATTACGACCGGTGACGCCGCTCAGTTTGTGCAGGGCTCATCTGACAACGTTGCCGCGACGATTACCCCTCAGCATCTGCTGTTGAACCGCAATGATCTGCTGGTGGGTGGTGTTCGTCCGCACAATTACTGTTTGCCAGTGCTGAAACGCAGCACGCATCAGGAAGCGTTGCGCGCGGTGGTGCAGTCGGGTTCTCCAAAGTTCTTTTTGGGAACGGACTCAGCGCCACATGCGAAAGAGGCTAAAGAGAACGCCTGTGGTTGTGCGGGTTGCTACAGTGCCTGGAGTGCTATCGAACTGTACGCGCATGTCTTTGAAGAGTTGGATGCGTTGGATAAGCTGGAAGGATTCGCCAGTCACTATGGCCCTGACTTCTATGGTCTGCCGCGTAACGAAGGCAGCATTACGCTGATCCGTGAAGATTGGACAATTCCGGGTGAAATTGCGTTGCCAAGCGGCAAGCCTATTGTGCCGTTTTTCGCCAATCAAACCGTGCACTGGAAAGTTCAGCAGGGATAATCCTCGCCTGATTCATTGTACGAAACAAAAAACGGAACCCATGAGGTTCCGTTTTTTATTGTGAAATCGATGCTCTGCGCCGCAGATTAGCAGGGTGATGGGAGAGGAGCATCAGGGTACTTGCATACCAAACTGCACGAACTCAATATGTCCCATACGTTGCATCCATCCGGAGACATTTGGAAAGGCTTCAAGGTCTATGTGTTGCCATTCGTACCGCATCGCCCATGGATAGATAGCAAAATCGGCAATGGACAGGTCTTCACCCAATATGAACTGTCGGCCGGTCAGGCGTTGTTCTAATACGCCCCACAGTCGCTGTGCTTCGGTGTTATAACGTTTGATCGCGTAAGGGACGTGTTCCGGGGCAAATTTATTAAAGTGGTGCGCTTGCCCCAGAAACGGGCCAAAATTGCCCATCTGCCACATCAGCCATTCCATGCACTCCGTTCGGCTACGCAGGTCATCGGGGAGAAACTCGCCGCATTTTTCTGCCAGATAGAGCAGGATCGCACCGCTTTCAAATACGCTAATAGGTTCACCGTCTGGCCCGTCGTGATCCACAATGGCGGGAATTTTATTGTTCGGACTGATCTGCAGAAACTCTTCACCAAACTGCTCCTCGGCCAGAATATCGATGGGGT
>NZ_JBFGYC010000015.1:0-20738 GCF_041587635.1 Pontibacterium sp.
CCTCTGCTCCCAAAGCAGATGCGCTACCAAGCTGCGCTACACTCCGATTGGCTCCTCGAGCTGGACTCGAACCAGCGACCAATAGATTAACAGTCTACTGCTCTACCAACTGAGCTATCGAGGAACATTTAAACACTTACCTTTACTGATTGATACCGAGGTTGGCTCCTCGAGCTGGACTCGAACCAGCGACCAATAGATTAACAGTCTACTGCTCTACCAACTGAGCTATCGAGGAATCGTCTCAACCAGTGGCGGCGTATATTAATGATGCCCCCGGAGACCGTCAAGGGTTTTTTTTTAAATAATTTCAATAAGATCAGTTGATCACAGTTGCTTCTGTATTTGCGTTATAATCGCCCGCTCAAGAAAGCCGGACCCATTGATCGGGAACGCATTGTTCAGACTAAAGCAGTATCAAAGTGCTTTACGCCTTCGCTTATAAAAAGACTTTACGCGGGTAACCGCTGTGGCTGTTGTTTGAAGCTGATCCTTCAGACTGAACCCGATAAGTAATGTTGGTGTGATCCCAACAGAGGATTATTCAGAATGACCCGAATTCTTGGTAAAGATGCGCCGCTGGAAGAATCCATCAGACGTATGACCAATGGCCTGCGTCAGTTAGGCTTTGATATCGAAGAAGTGCATTGGTTGAATCCGGTACCCAACGTATGGTCGGTGCATATCCGTGACCGTAGTTATCCGATGCTATTTACCAATGGCAAAGGGGCGACCCGTGAAGCTGCGTTGGCGAGTGCGCTGGGTGAGTATTTTGAGCGTTTAAGCTGTAATTACTTCTTTGCTGATTACTTTTGGGGTAACTCCGCCGCCGAAGGCGCATTTGTACATTATCCAAATGAGCGCTGGTTCTCACTGGAAGGCGACGACATTCCAGAAGGTCTGTTGGACGAACCTACACTGCATCATTACAACTTCAGTGGTGAACTGACCGCGCCGATGTTGGTTGATACCAACTCAGGGAATGCGCGTCGTGGTATCTGTGCAATACCGTTTGAACGACAGCGTACGGGCGATCAGGTGTGGTTTCCGGTGAATATTATTGGCAACCTTTACGTCAGCAACGGCATGTCCGCTGGCAACACCATGTGGGAAGCGCGTGTACAAGCGTTGTCTGAGATTTTTGAACGTCATATTAAGAACACCATTATCTCGTCGGGTATCAGTCTGCCGAGCATTCCTGATGAGGTAGTGTCGCGTTATCCGCGTATTGAAGCCGCCATTAAAGCCCTGCGCAGTCGCGGTTTTGGTGTGGTGGTTAAAGATGCTTCACTGGGTGGTAAGTTTCCGCTGGTCAATGTGACGCTGCTGAATCCACAAAATGGCGGTGTGTGTGCGTCCTTTGGGGCTCACCCAAAATTTGAAGTGGCGTTGGAACGTACGGTGACTGATCTATTGCAAGGACGTGCATTAGATCAATTGGATGTATTTCCTGCCCCAAGCTTTGATATTCAGGATGTGGCTGATCAGCATAATCTTGAAACCCATTTCATAGATTCCAGCGGTATTGTTGTCTGGGATCTGTTGGCGGGCAAGAGTGACTACGAATATACCGAGTGGAATATCGAGGGCGATACTAAAGCCGAGTTTGATCACTTGTGCCACCTGATACATCGTGTGGATATGGATATCTATATCGCTGATTACGAGCATCTGGGTATATACAGCTGCCGTATTGTTGTACCAGGCATGTCAGAAATCTATCCGGTGGAAGACTTGGTTTGGGACAACAACGCAGCAGGAGTGCCTTTCCGCCGCCGTTGCCTGCATCTGCCCGAGCTGGACCACGCCGGATATGAAGCGCTGCTGGAAGAGTTAGAAGAGCTGAGCGTTGATGATCAGCAGCCCGTTGCTGAGTTTTTGGGGATTGTGCCTGATCCGGGTACGCCTTGGCAGACACTGCGTATGGGTGAATTGAAAGGTTTGCTGTGTCTGATGATCGGCGACTTAGAGAATGCTCACGCTTGGGTGGAATGGACACTGCACTTCGGGCATCTGTCTGATGAGCGCACCGCACTGTACCGCTGCTTATTCCAGTGCCTGTCATTTGAGCTGGATGATGAGCGTAACCTGACAAGCTACGAAGCCGTTCTGCGCCTGGCGCATAAAGGTGAATATGTTGATCGCAGCCTGCAAATGTTGGTAGGTGAATCCGTACTGTCTGATCTGCCATCTGACGATGGTTCATTGCGCCAGTTTGCTAGTCACGTCGGTATGCTGGAAGCCTACCAGCGTCTGCAGGATGCTAAGGCTCTCTTTCATAAAAATTGAGTGTTATCTGAAGCGTGTTCAAAGCCACAGTGGTTGAGGTTAATCACTGTGGCTTTGTTGTTTCAGGCATCGGAAAACAGGATTACAAGCGATCATTTTAAGCCGAACTGCCGACTTGTCCTGAAAGTCCTTCAGGTAGAGGGGGTTATCCCTTTTTTGTCGGCGCAGGCTGGGCTAGAATCCATCTCTTCGGTCTGTAAAAGCAGACACCAACAGCGTTAAGAATTTAAGGGTTCAGATGCTCTTTCATAAGTTGCCTGATGACTTATTTATGCCGCTTTCGGGGCAGAACCGCCAGATATATCAGGTGGTTTTGTTGTCGTTGGCTGATGTGTTTTTTGATGAGGATCTGATTGATCCCTTCGTGCCCAAGGATTTGGTGCGTTCCACCATTGAAGATACGGTGATCCGTATGGGTGTGAGGCGCTGGGTGCCGGAAGAGGACGATGGTGAAGATCAGGTAGAGATACCGCGATCCAGCAGTGAATATGCCAGTCGAATCTACCGTCGTCTGGTGACTACCGGATGGCTGGAGGAGGAACAGCGGGTTTATCGTACCTATGTGCTGTTGTCGCCTTCAATCAGCTTCCTGCTGCGAACACTTGTATCGATCTCCAAGTTGGAAAAACGCAGCTACGGTGGTGCGGTACTGAACGTACTCAGCTCTCTGGAAGCCGCGATCAGTGATCCGGCCGGACGTGGTATCACGTTGGCAGAAGCCTCACAGACCGCCTCTGATTTTAGTGCCCATCTGACGGATATGATGTTGGGCCTGCGTGAGCTGAAAATCAATCTGTCACAGAGCAATAATCCTCAGGAGATTGTGCGGAACTTCTTTGAACGTTTCGTAGAACACATCCTAGTCTCTGACTATAAAACGCTGAAAACCAAGAACAACCCGTTCCGTTTCCGCCGTCAGATCCTGTCGATGTTACGGGAGCTGCAATTTGACGCTTACAAAGTCGATCTCCTGGCTAAACATTATCAGGAACAGTATGAAACGGATTACCACGATGCTGAAGGCATGGTGCATCAGCATATCAACCGTATTATCCGTATCTTTGAGTCCGTAGATCAGCGTCTGGCTACGATCGATGACTTCCGTTACCGGTTGGAAAAACGTGTGGCGGATACCGTTCGTTACATGGACAAAACCACGCCGGGTATGGCTGCACGTATCTCCCGTGTGATTACTGAAATCGCGCGTAGAGACGAATCTGAGTTGCCACCGATTACCACATTGGAAGAGCAGGGCTTTATCTGTGATCGCAGTGTGCGCTCGCCAATACGGCGTCGTGTACAGACTGAGCCTAGAGTCATTACGCAGTCGGAGATCGATCCGCGTGTACTGGAGTTAAGACGACTGTTTAAAGAATATAAAGATCGTCGTGATGTCAGTCCGGACAAGGTGGAAATGTATCTGGAACGCCACCTGATAGGTCGTGATCTGATCAACGCCAGTGAGTTTGATATCCAAACCATCGAAGACTACATCTGTTTCAGTTATGTACGCCATTTACCTTCGATGGGGAAAAAAGCCCGCAAAACGATCGAGAAATACGATATCCGTTTTGAAGAACAGTATGTCAATGTTGCCGGCATGGTTAAGTGCCGGGACTTCGTGATCCAAAGGAAACGCTAGATGTTAGGTGACCTGCAAAAAATCATCAGTCGCAGTGACAAATATCAGGCAGCCGATTTCTCGCGTGCTGCTAACCAGTTGCTGACCCACCAGTTTCTATACGCGGATCGTCCTGCACACCGTGAAAGCTACTTTCTGGTGGCATCCCATGTGGATTACTTTACCAACCTGCTTGAAGCGATAGGCTGGAGCTTCGTGTACCAGCCAGATGAAGCCTATATGGGTATTTTGCCAAAAGGCGAAGAGCGATACCTGCGCCTGAAGCTGGATGAATCGTTGTTGTTGCTGTGTCTGCGCCAGCAGTACGAGCAGAAGCTGGAGTCCTTTGAGGTGGATGGGGGTAAAGCGTTTACCTGCACTGACGAGCTGCTTTCAACGTACGAGAACCTGACCGGAAAGGAGATCCCGAACGAAACTCGCCTGAAAGAGATTTTGTCGCTGTTCTCCCGTCATGGTTTGATCGAGCGCGGTAAAGCTGAAGAATCCGATCCTAAAAACCTGCCGTTGCGAATCAACCCTGTTATCCGTCAGGTGGTGGTCGAAGACTATATCGGTCAGCTCGAAGGCTTGTGTGAAAACGAAGTAGAAATTGAAGCCGAAGCTGCGGCGCAAGAAAACGAACAGATTGAAGAAGGGGCGGGTGCCGATGAAGCAGCTCAATAGAATTGTACTGGTTAACTGGTACGTACTGGGCGCTATTGAGATCCCAATCAAAGGCAGTGTAGCGATTGTCGGACCGAACGGTTCAGGTAAGTCCTCATTGCTGGATGCCATTCAGACGGTGCTGATGGGGGGGCATAAACGCCACTTAAGCTTTAACGCCTCCGCAGGTGACAAGAGTGAGCGTAGCCTGCGTACCTACTGTCTTGGTTTTCTGGATGGAGATGGCAAGAAAAGCACGGCGCGTGAAGACTCGCTGAGCTACATGGCACTGAGTTTCTTTGATACGGAAACGGCACAAGAGACCTGTGTGGGCATCGCTATCAGTGCCTCTACGGCATCACCGGATGAAGAGATTTTGGGGCGCTTCATTCTGCCGAACTTTTCCGTGCATCTGGATGATTTTACCACCAAGGAAGATGAAGGGCGTCTGCCGCGCGGGTGGCCGGATGTTCGTGACAGCTTGCTGAAGCAATGTCCGGATATGGTGCTGGAGAAACGTGCCAGTCGCTTTATTCGCGAGCTGGTGACGCACTTAAGTTACGATCCTCAGATGCCGAATGACGACGACAAATTCGTCAAAAACTTCAAAAATGCACTGAAGTTTGTCCCGATTGATAGTCCAACCCGTTTTATCCGTGAGTTTGTGCTGGATGAAAATATTGTTCATGTGGGTGCGTTCCGTAAGTCGCTGGATGAATATCGGGCGATGGAGCAGAAAACCAAAGAGGTTTCTGACCGCATTGCTGAGCTGGAGAAAGTTCAGGATTCCTGCAAGGGGATTGAGCGAAATGTGAAGAACGCCGTTGAGTATGAGTGGGTCGTTCACGAAAGTCGCTTTGAAAATGCTGACCTGAAGAAAGAGGAGTCTGAAGAACGCCTCGAAAAGAATCAGGATAAAGAGCAGCAGGTACAGCAAGACCTGGAAACCGCAGGTGCCGATCTTAACGCTGTGATGCAGCAGCTTGCGGAAGCGCGGGCTGACCTGAACAACACCGATTCGGCACACAAAATTAAGGCACTCGAAAGCACGGTTGCTGCAAAAACTCACGAACACAGTGTCGTCGAAGAGCGCATTCAGAACGTCTACAACCTGCTGCGCACCGCAGTTAGTTTTGCCAATTACGAAAAGCACCTTCCGGACAACTTCCTGCCGGTGGTAAAAAAGTCGGTTGAACTGTGGCGCGCCGGTCAGGACATGATGGGTGCGGTCTGGCCACAAAACCCGGTAGAAGTTGACCACAACCTGGAGCATCTGAAGAGCAGCGTTGATGCGGTCCGCCGTGATATCGCGCGTCGTTTTGAGAGCTCGGTCATTCGTATGAATGAGCTGCGCAGCGATATTCAGAGCCAGAAAAGCAATATGGAGCAGCTGAAGCAGGGGCGTGCGCCGGTACGTCGTAATACCCGCGAGCTGATGGAGTTGCTGGACGAGTACGGCATTGAGTCCACGCCGATCTGTGAGTTGGTCGATATCAATGACGATAAGTGGCGTATCGCACTGGAGTCCTTCCTGGGGGCACGCCGTGAAGCCCTGATTGTTGAGCCGGATCGCGTAAAGGAAGCGATCACTCTCTATCGCCGGAAAGGTCGTCACCTGAAAGGCTGTCGTATCGTTAACACCACCAAATCAGGTGAGTGGCTGAGCCGCTACAAAGCCGGTTCTTTGGCGTATTTCATTGATACGGATAATGATCACGCCCGCGCGTATATGAACCGTGCGCTGGGTGGGGTGATGGCGGTTGAAACAGAAACCGAGCTGTTGCGTCATGAGCGTGCATTGACCTATGACTGCATGTTGCAGACAGAAGGTTCTACCACCGCGATTAACGAACAGCAGCCGATTATGGGAATCCGTCGTCGTGGCAGTCAGCTGGAAATCCAGGGGAAACAGGTCGACCAGATGGTCGCCGAGTTTACTGAGCTGGGCAAAAGCCACGACTCACTGGAGAAGCTGCGTGACTCGTTGATCAGCCTGACCACTAATCTGGTCGGTGTGAACGAGCGGGTCTTCGATCTGGTCAATCAGCGTGAACAGCTGAATACCGAGATTGAAGGTTACCGCCAGGCCGTGGTTGATCTGCACAATCAGGACGATACCGGTATCCAGAACCGGATAACCGAACTGGTCGCCGCGCAGAAAGAGACGGAACAGAAGCAGAAGTCATTGATGGACAAGCTGCAGAAAGTCCGCACCGCGATGATCAAAGACACTGCAGCGCTGGAAGTTCTGACTCAGGAACTGGACGAACACGCCGTGGCGCGTTCTGCTTGCGAACAGAAAGCGGTATTTGATGCACAGGCTGCACAGGAAAAACGCGATTATCTGGACGAGTCCTGTGGTGGCGAGCTGGAGCGCATTATCTTTGATGCAGCGAAAAAAGCGCAGTCCGAACTCAGCCTGCATGAGAAGAAGAAAAACGGTGTTCGCGATGCCGTGGCGCAGTATAAGGCCCGATATCATGGCGGCGGTTTGAGCCACCAGACACTGGATAAGATTAGCCCGGATTCGACCCACGAAGAGCTGGAAGCGTTTGTAAACGAGACGGTCCAGTCGCTGCGTGACTCTGAATTGGCAAATTACAGTCAGAAAGCTGAGCGCGCACGTCTCGAGGCAGAAACAGCGTTCCGCTCCGACTTTGTAGCCCATTTGCATGATCAGATTAATAAGATCAAAGATCTGATCCGTGAGCTGAACCAGCATCTGAAGAACCGTCCGTTCCATCGTGAGATGTACAGCTTTGAAATGATGCCGAACCCGGAGTTGAAAGATATTCTGGAGTTGGTGGAAGCCTATACCCGCGTTGATCAGGCAAACGTGGGTTCTCTGTTCGATATGAAGTTTGACGAAGACAAACCCCATCAGGATGCGCTGGCCAAGATTCATGACGTGCTGAAGGACGAGGGCGAGAGTAGCCTGTTGCAGGACTATCGTAACTTCTACAACTTTGAGCTGGTCGTAAAAGATCTGCAGGGCAATCGTAAGACCACCCTGACCCAGCGGATCAAAACCGGTTCCGGTGGTGAGCATCAGGTGCCGTTCTATGTGGCAATTGCCGCTGCACAGGGCGCAACCTATCGCTTGCGTGAGAATGCGGACGGTCAGCCGGTGGGTGGTATGAGTCTGGCGGTGTTTGATGAGGCCTTTAACAAGCTGGATTCTGAGAACACCGTTACATCTCTGGGCTTTATGGATGATCTGGGCTTGCAGACGATTATTGCGGCGCCGGATGAAAAGTACTCGCTACTGAGTTCCTGCATGGAAACCATCATTAACGTGTGCCGTGACGGTCGTGTGGTGGATATTGATGTGGAATTTCCCACCGAAGAGGGTCGTAAGCTACTGAACTCTGATAATCCGCTGAAGATTATGAAAGAGATCGATGCGGCTGAAGCTCAGGCGCGTGGCGACTCTGAAAGCGTATCTGCCGATACTGAAGCTGAGCCTGCTTAAACTGACATAACGGCTCTATCTGACGCCCGTTTCAGAACTGCTTTATAGGTAGTTCTGGCGGGCGTTTCCTTTGGCCTTCAGGCGAGGGGCGGGCGCGGTAAAATCCGGTATCAGGCTGATGATCGGCTGGCGTTCACGAAACAGGTGTAAACGCTCCTTGTGCTGTTGCCCGACCCACTGCCACGGTTGCTCCAACAGCATTAGCCGTAAGCTGCTGATTGACGGCACGGGAATGCCGCCTGCCTGTGTGCTGGACGACGTATTTGTGTCTGACATATGCGGCAGGGCGATCTGCTCATTGCGCAGATCTGAGTATTGTCCATTGGCAATCAGCCGCAACAGGTGTTCACCGCTCCAGATTTCGGGAGCCTGTCCCAGTGGTCTGAGTAGTCCCACGGATGAGGGGGCGATCACTGAGCGCTCTTTAGAGAAAAACTTCCGGGCAGTCAGGTCCGTATGTACCCCAAGCAGGGAGTTATCACGCACGTTGCTGCTAAAGTCCATCTGCTCCAGCCCGGTCAGCAGGGCATTCAGATCCCAGTTGCAGGCGCGGATGAGCTGCCAGGCCGGCTCCACCGAACGTCTGGAGCCTAAGCTGTACTTGATTGCGTCTTTGCCCTGAGTACGGCTGGACAGCAGTGTGATCTGCAGGTGTGTACTCTGAAAGTCGATCAGGCACTGGGGCTGTTCGACAAAACAGTACGGCATCTCGCGGCGACAGAAGTCGATCCACTGTTGGCGGCTGTTGAGTTGGGGCAGAACACGTATGATCATTAACCGGCTGTGATCGGAAGATTAGACAGCCAAACAGTATATAGAAACCGCAGGATAAGAACCATGAAGCTGCTAAACCGTTCCGCTTTCGCTGTTATCCCTAAACAACCTTTTGTGGATTGGGCTAACAGCCTTGAGCTGGATGACGAAGGATTAAATCAAACTCTGACGCTGGAAGAACACCAGCGTGAAGGAACCGTCTATTTGATCGATGAAGTGGAAAACGACAGTGATTTTGATGCTGCGCTGAGCCAGAACTGGTCCACTATCTTCGAAAATGAGCTGGCCGCGTGGGACGAAATGGCGGATGCCTGGCCAGAGCCCCGTTCTCAGGCATTGTTTGCCGACTGGTTTGAAGTTAAACCGCAAGTGATGGCACTGGATCTGGCGGTTGAGCCGATGATGGTGGCGAGTCTCGAAGAATAAGTCTCCCGTTATTGGGCAATTACTACCCACGGCGGAGTGAATTAACACCCCTGTGCGGTTGCGAAAAAGTGTCAGTAAGGCTATGAATAGAGGCTACTTTTTTTGCCGGAGCCAAATATGGAACAATTGCCCAATAATCCGTACGGGCTGGAACTGCATCCGATGCAGGAGGCGCTCTATGCTGAGCTGCACTCCCGCCCGTTTCAGGTTATCCCCAGTCCATCCCGGCTAACTTTTCTGGCGGTGCTTTGCGAAGGCGTATCTCGTGAAGAGGAATTTGAACATTTCCAGAAGATCTACGAACACTTTGGGCACGAAGCACCTGAGCAGGATGGCGTTTGCTATGAAGTGGATTTCGGCACGGTGCGTGTGCGCCGGGAAAAGCATCTGGAGTTCATCACCTACACCTTTGTGAATTTGGATGTAGAGAGTTGTGCTGACCCGTTTGATTGCTCAGGAATCAGCCGGATACCGGCAGAGTGGCTGCGTGCGTTGCCGGGGACGGTGGTGGTTTCGTTTCATGTGGCGATTGAAGATGCTCGCTCACAGCCGGAACCTGCGCTGCCCGTGGTCAAGAGCTTCTTCGAAGGCATGCGTCTGGTCGGTAGTAGTCCGCAGAATGGCGATGCACGTGTCTGGACGACGTTTCAGTTGCACAGTGATGGCTTTGGCCGCTTTCTGATCTACAACAAGAAGATGAGTGACAGCCAGCTGGGTCGTCTCACACAACGTGTGATGGAGATTGAGACCTATCGCCTGATGGCGCTGCTGGGATTGCCGTTGGCTCGCAAGTACAATCCTGAATTGAGTGAGATGGACCGGAAGCTGGCCGATACCACGAGTACGCTGGCTGAAAATACCGATTTGGATGAGCGGATTTTGCTGGGTAAGCTAACCGATATGGCGGCGTGGGTCGAAGCCTGTCGGGCGCAAACCACATTCCGTTTCAGCGCCACGCGGGCGTATCAGGATCTGGTATTGAAACGTCTGGCGGAGCTGCGGGAAGATGAGGTCTCTGGACACTTAACCATCACCGAATTTATGACCCGCCGTCTGACACC
Source organism: Pontibacterium sp. (assembly GCF_041587635.1). Lineage (NCBI taxonomy): Bacteria > Pseudomonadati > Pseudomonadota > Gammaproteobacteria > Oceanospirillales > Oceanospirillaceae > Pontibacterium > Pontibacterium sp. The sequence goes on from NZ_JBFGYC010000015.1 coordinate 10,307, forward strand.
AGCGGTGAGGACCTGTGAATCGGTCAGTGAGCGCCTGGAAAACCTGTCACGACGTATCGACCGTGTGTCCGATATGATGCGCACCCGTGTTGAGCTGTCGATACAAGCGCAGAATCAGGATCTGTTGGCATCGATGGATCGCCGATCACGGATCCAGCTGATGATGCAGCACACTGTCGAAGGCTTGTCGGTTGCCGCGATCAGCTACTACATGGTTGGGCTGCTCAAATATTTAATTGAAGCGTTGTATGATAATGGTGTTGATCTCAATAAGAGCCTGACGGTCGGTATTTCAGTACCCGTGGTGATCATGGTGGTCTGGCTGGCGACACGTAAGATACATAAGAAATTCCTCAAACTGGCGACTGAAAAGGCCGACCGGGATGAAGCGGATAGAAAAGACAAACATTAAGGCTGGAGCAACACAAGCATGAGTGTTCAGGTAATCATCGAACAGAAACTGCAGGCAGGGCTTGCGGTAGAACATATGGATATCGAAAACGAGAGCCATATGCACTCCGGTCCGGCGACCGATAGTCATTTTAAGCTGACGCTGGTTTCCGATGACTTCACAGGTAAGAGACTGGTTCAGCGTCATCAGCTGATATATGGCCTGTTGGCCGCTGAGTTGCAGTCACCGGTGCATGCACTGGCAATGCACCTCTATACGGCTGAAGAATGGCAAAAGCGGGCGGCACCCGCGCCATTGTCGCCAAATTGTCGTGGTGGTGAATAAGTCTGACGTAGACAATATCTGACCTCAAAACAGGTTGTTGTTAAAAACCACAGTGCTTCGGTCCTGTGGTTTTTTTGTTTTGAGTCGATGGCGCGACCAGATCAGTCGCAATTATCAGCGAATATTGACTCGCAGGCGCATAATCTCTTCATCATACTTCGCCAGCATATCTTCCAGACAGGCGGTGGCCAGTTTGAAATAGATCTGCGAATCGATCTGCGGGGTATCCAACATCACCCGATCTTTTATGCAGTAGAGCAGTTCCTGCAGTTTATGTTGGGTTTGATGCGAGATCTCAAGATCATTCTTAACGCGCTGGCTGGTTTCTTCGATTTTATTACTCAGATAGCTCAACTGAATACGTGAAACACTGTCGCAACTACCCGCGGCGGTAATGGCCGTTCCAATCGCCCGGGCCTGACCAATGTGCTCAGCAGAGATCAGCAGGTCACGCCAAACCCGTTGGGCCTGAGTGATGTCTTCACACAGATGCTTCAGTTCATGTGCATCGGCAGTATCTTCTATCAGATAGATCAGGTTCGTAATCAATCGGTTGTGCTGACCAATATTGGTGTCCCGGTCCAGCGTCTGAAAACGCTGAGACAAGCGTTGCCAGTGTTCCTCAATACCTTGCCAACGCGGACTGTGAGTGATCCAATCGCCGACCGAGATGACGGCCTCGCAATCTCTGCGTATCTGCGTTTGCAGATGGCTAATATCCCCTTTTAGCTCGGCTTTACCGGCGAGAAATGCGCTGCTTAGGCCGCGGTGCTGTTGTAAATGCGCGAGAAGGTGGCGCAAGCTGACCAGCCATTCAACTCCCTTCAGCTGTCGAGTTCGCCTGTGTTGGACCCGCCAGGTATGAGCGAGTGACGTCAGTACCAATATAGCGATAGATAGGGCGGTGAATGTTGCGATTGTGCTGGACGATGACATCATGCGGGTTCTCCCGAAGATCGATTACCTGTATTTGCTTGTGTCAGCGTGGCGATGTGATGGGCTACGCGTGCTGTTTCGCTAGCCATCAGACTGTTTGATTCAGCGACTACCGCGACCTTTTCGATGTGTTCTGAGATATCCCGGGTAGCATTCTCCTGCTGCTGAACAGCCACGGCGACCTGGCTGATTTCGTCTGATACTGTTTCTGTTCTCACAGTGATGTCTTTAAGAAAGCTTTCAACCTGTGTGGTGCTCGCGACACAGCGGTCACTGCTGGCGACGACATTGTCCATCTGTACACATAAACCGGTCATCTGTTGTTGGACCGCCCCAATGACATTGCTGATCTCAACTGATGCGGTATGGCTGCGCTGGGCAAGGGCGCGAACTTCTTCCGCCACGACAGAGAATCCGCGGCCATGCTCACCTGCGCGGGCGGCTTCAATCGCGGCATTGAGCGAGAGGAGGTTAGTCTGGTCTGACAGATCACGAATAAACTCAGACATCGTGGAAATTTTGTCTGAGCGGCTTTTTAGTTCGCTAACCAGCCTCGAGGTTTCGCCAGCCAGCTGCGCAACCTCTTCGACCTCTTTACGGGCAGGAATTAGCGCAGATATGCCTTCTTTGGATAACTCACGTGCTGCTTGGGCTGATGCCTGAGTTTCGGTAATACAACGTGTGACGTCCTCGACGCTATGGCTGATCTGGGTAACTGCTGCTGCGGTGGACGCTGTGGCGTGCGATTGTTGATCGGTATTGCGGGCAACGTGACTGGCGTTATGTGATAACTCGGTCACGGAATGGCTGATTTCATCCACCACCGCATGGGATTCATTCACATTTCGGTAGACTTCAAGCAAGGCGTGATTGATGGATATTGCCAAGGGTTTCAACGGACCGTTAAGTCTAGGCTCTAAACCCGATTGCATATCCCCGTTTAGATGATCAGTGAGTTTAACAAGATCTTGCCTCAGTAGAATAAGTAAACCGAAAGACAGGTACGCCAGTAATGTGATTGCCAGAAGCGAGAATAGGTGTGACATCGACAGCAGAATCAGAGTGATCGAAGACATCAGCAGTAAGGTCATCAGGCTACCAATGAGTCTGATACCTCCCGCCTCGATAAGTAGCTGAACAGGTCGCAACATTGCATTCATCCCCAAACATGGCATCTGCGTGATGCGATGCACAAAGCGTTCCAGAACCTGCTTGTGTATAGAGAACGTAGGGTTCTGCTGTCTCAACGTATCCTTCAGGCCACTATGAAAAGTGATATTTGCACTGCTTTGGTGCTCTGGTATCGACGGTACGATCTAAAAGGAGGCAGCGGAGTTTGGTCTTGATCGTTCAGCGTCTGTTACCGGTCTGAATCCACTGTATGGCATGTAACTTGCTGTCAGCTCGGTAACATTAAAAGTTATGTGGATAAAATGATGATGAGGGATCTGTTTCCTTGGTATCAGCCAATTGTTGAAACTGCGAGTGGGCGGATCGCAGGTTATGAAGCGCTGGCCCGGCAGAAAAATGAGGTGGGTGATGTCGTCTCTGCCGGGGCGTTTTTTTCAGACTCTAAGCACTCGCTGGAGAACCGCATAGCCGCTGACAGGAGTGTCCGATATCAGGCGCTGTCAGGGTTAAATGAGCTTCCCGGTGATAGCTTTATCAGCCTGAATTTATCACCTGAATGGTTACAGTTTATTGCCCAGACCACGCGGCTGCCGACGCTGGATATGTTACGTGAGCTGGATGCTGACCCATCCCGTGTGATGATAGAAATCACTGAACTGGGTGGAGATCTAGGCCTGATTCAAAAGGCGGTGGATCGTTACCGCGAAGCGGGATTTCGTATTGCGATAGACGATTTCGGAGCCGACTTTTCTCAGCTGGATCGGGTTGCGTTGCTGACGCCGGATGTTGTTAAGCTGGATATGAAGTTGCTGCGTGATGGCCTGGATAACCCCCGTAACGCGGCGATGATCCAGCTATTGGGAGAGATGGCGTCTCGTCTGGGGGCGAAAGTACTGTGTGAAGGGGTCGAAACCGAAGAAGCTTATTTCCTGGCACTGAGTTGCAATGCGTATTACACCCAGGGCTTTTTGTTCTCTGAAGCGAAAGCCGAGGCCGCGCCAACAGAGTGTTTTCAGAGCCAGATGATCTCGCTGCGGGAAGACTATCGGGATAGGGCGCTGGACAGTTCAACGCGAAACCACTGGCTGGCAGGAAAAGTATCGGCGGAGCTGATTGCTTTACGTGAGTTGATCAAAACATCGGGTACCGCGTACGGAGATATAGATCTTGAACACTACCTGCCGACCCCGCAGGTGTTGCGCTTTTACCTGTGTGATCGATCCGGCAATCAAATTTCACCAAACTATGAAAACCGTCAGGGTGGCTGGAACGTGGATAGTGCGCAGAAAGGGTCCAACTGGAGCTGGCGGCCTTATTTCATCGAGTTGCTGGCGTTCGATGATATAGACCGGCGTCTGGTGTTTTCGAAACCCTATCATGATATCTACGCAGGTCAGCTGTCACAAACGGCTGCATTGTTGATTGATGATGACCGTATTCTCTTGGCAGATATGATCATTAACCCGCCGGATCGTGACCTCATTTACAGCCATCATGGTATGCAGGCGCAATCCGTTGCGGTGTACTGATCAGTTCTGTTGTGAGGGAGCAGTCTCTTTTCCTGATGTTTCTTTCCCCAGAAACATCGCCAATACACCCCCTGCGACGACTAACGCGGTGCCGATAATCGCCAGATTATCCGGCACCTGTTGCCAGAACACCCAACCCCAGAATCCGGTAAACACAACGCCCAGATAATTCAGGGGTGAGATGACCGACGCTTTGGCATAGCGGTAGGCCTGAGTGTAAAGCCACATCACCAGCCAGATCGACAAGCCGATGATTAATAGGGGTAACAGGGCTTCTGACGGTATGGGTTGCCAGTTCCAGATGGCCAAAGGCAGTGCGGTGAGGGTGGAGATTGAAAAATAGTAAAAGATGATGCGGTTGCTGGGTTCCGTCAACGTTAAAAAGCGCGTTGTAACCATTGATCCTGCCAAAGATATCGCCGAGCCAAATCCGATTAGGTGCCAGAAGCTAAGCCCGTCTGAGCCGGGCTGCAAAATCAACAGCACGCCCGCCAAGCCGATAAAGATCGGTAGCCAGCGCAGGGCCGGAATGTGAATGCCTTTCCAGAGCAATAGCAGCAACGGTACACAGAGGGGGGCCGAATTACGCAGTAGCGCGGCATCAACCAGTGGGACATAGTTCAGCGCCAGATAGTAACAATAGAAACAGGCCCACCCCGACAAACCGCGTATCACATGTAACTTCATGCAATCTGTTTTGAGCGCGCTGATGCCCTTGGTGGCAAGCCGGGGCAGCATAACAGTGGTACAGATCAGATATTGGCTAAACACAATGGTTTCAATACTCACCATCGTTGAGGTGTATTTGATGAGTGCCGCCGCGATGCTCATCGCCAGTGAGGTGCCAACGGCAAACAATACACCCAGAGTCAGATTTTGTGGTGAAGTGGTCACGGTGAACTTGTGCGTCCTTGTCTTAGAATCAAAGCGGAGCCTGACAGGCCCGTTGCCTTAAATTACAATAGGTTAGATTAATCTGTTCTCAGGTAAAAAACATGGATGCTGTTCTGCAGTTTATTCAGCTTAACTGGCTGAACCTTCTGGCGTTGGTCTGGTTCCTGATCTGTTTCAAGGGCTATATGTACTATTCTAAACGCCGTAGCTACGACACCGCTTGCCTGGCTAGCATCCTGCACTTGTACCGCACCGAATGGATGCTGCGTATGCTGGATCGGGATATGCGTATTGCGGATGCGACCGTCGTCGCAAACCTTGAGCGTAGCGTATCATTTTTTGCATCCACAACCATGCTGATTCTGGCAGGTTTGATGACCGTGCTGGGTTCAACCGAGCAGGCGATTGACGTGATTGCTGACATTCCCTTTGCGGTAGAAGCCACACGTGAAGAGTGGGAGTTGAAGCTGGTGGTGATGATCACGCTCTTTATCTATGCCTTTTTTAAGTTCACCTGGAGTTTACGCCAATACGGCTTTGTCTCGGTGATGGTGGGCGGAGCCCCCACGCCTGATGAGAATATCAGCGAACTGCAAAAACAGAGTTATGCGGACCGCGTGGCTAAAATGAGTTCCATGGCGGCCAATCACTTTAACTTTGGTTTGCGATCCTATTACTTCAGTCTGGCGATGCTGGGCTGGTTTATTAACCCTTGGTTGTTTATGGCACTGTCCACCGGTGTGGTGTACGTGTTGTATCGACGTGAATTTAAGTCCTCAACCTTAAAAACCCTAATGATGAGTGTTGGCCCTATCGATGAGAAATCCTGAAATTGAAGCACGCTGCCAGCGATTTATGGACGCGCTGGCCCACATCCGCAAATTAGGATTGCGTGTCATTCAGGCCGATGAGCGCCGTGTAACCTTGGTGCTGCCGGTGCAGGATCAGCTGAATACGGGGAAAACCAATACGTATCTGTTAGGGGGCGCATTGACGACCCTGATCGATACCGCATCGGCCGTCTCGACACTGTGCGTGTTGCCGGAATTTGAGATCGCACCGACGCTGGATCTGCGAATCGATCATATGAAAGCGCCGACCCACAGCCAGCCTCTGTATATTCAGGCAGAGTGCTACCGGACAACACGCAGTGTGATGTTCACCCGCGCGACGGTGTATCAAACGTCTGTTGATGATCCCATCGCGTTTGGTATTGGCACCTTTATGCGTTTAGGTGCCGATGTGGTTGACCCACAGATGAAGGCGCTGGTGGAAGGTGATATCGACGGTGATACCGGTGTTAGCACGGAAAAGGGAGCGCAGGCATGATCAGTATTACGGAGATGGTTGCGGAAGCACATACAACGGGTGATTACATGCCGTTGATTGAACTGATCCCTTACGCACAGGTGATTGGTGTGAACTGCGAGCGGTTTGGTGAGGAGATGGTGTTTCGCTTACCCCGTAACCCGGATAACTTGGGAAATCCAACACTGCCCGCCATACATGGCGGTGTAATTGCGGCATTTATGGAGTTATCAGCAGCGTTTCAGGTGTTACTGCAAACCACGACACCCGAGTTGCCAAAGATTATCGATTTTTCTGTGGATTATATGCGTGCCGGATTAGATCGCGATACGTTTGCGATGTGTCAGCTGGAGCGACGTGGACGCCGTGTGACCAACTGTTCGGTGATCGCGTGGCAGGAAAAGCGTACGGAACCGATTGCGACCGCACGGGCGCACTTCCTGGTGAAACCTACTGATTCTTAAACCGGATTTAGGTCAGGTTTTAAATAACCCCTTGAATTAGGTGACACAGCCCCAATCTAGTATTGAAACCAGAAGGGCCGGTTCGTGTGAGCCGGTCATGATTATGTTTCAACCGAGAGTTTGGGCGAGTTACCTATGAGCACAGAAACACATTCCGAAACCCACGGCTTTCAGACAGAAGTCAAACAACTCCTGCATCTGATGATTCACTCCTTGTACTCCAACAAGGAAATTTTCCTGCGTGAGTTGATCTCCAATGCATCTGATGCGGCAGAAAAGCTGCGCTTTGAAGCACTGTCCGATGGCAAGCTTTACGAAGACGATGGTGATCTGAAAATTCGCATCGCCTTTGATAAAGATGCAAAGACCATCACGATCGATGACAACGGTATCGGCATGACCCGTGACGAAGTGGTGGAGCATCTGGGCACCATCGCCAAGTCAGGTACTTCCCAGTTCTTTTCCCAGCTGACGGGTGATCAGGCGAAAGATAGCGCGCTGATTGGTCAGTTTGGTGTCGGTTTCTACTCCTCTTTCATCGTTGCCGATAAAGTGGATGTTATCACCCGTAAAGCCGGTGCTGCGGTTGCTGATGGCGTGCACTGGAGCTCTACCGGTGAAGGTGAGTTCACGATTTCGACCGTTGAAAAAGCAGGCCGTGGTACGAGCATCGTCCTGCACTTGAAAGAGTCGGAAGAAGAGTTTGCTGATGGCTGGCGTCTGCGCACGTTGGTGCGTAAATACTCAGACCATATTGCTCTCCCGGTTGTTATGCAGTCTGAACCGGTTCCTGCGGCTGAAGGTGAGGAAGAAAAAGCACCTGAAGATGAGACCGTTAACAGTGCAACCGCGTTGTGGACCCGTAACAAGTCTGAGCTGAATGCTGAAGATTACAACGAATTCTATAAGCACATCTCCCATGATTTCTCCGATCCACTGACATGGGCGCACAATGCTGTTGAAGGTAATCTGGAATACACCAGCCTGTTGTATGTGCCAGAACGTGCGCCATTTGATCTGTGGAACCGTGAAGCGCCACGTGGCCTGAAATTGTATGTACAGCGTGTTTTCATCATGGATCAGGCGGAAGAGTTCCTGCCGTTGTATCTGCGCTTCCTGAAGGGTGTAGTGGACACGAAAGATCTGTCCCTGAACGTATCCCGTGAGATTCTGCAGAAAGATCCAAATGTCGATAAGCTGCGCAGCGCACTGACTAAACGTGCACTGGATACACTGATCAAACTGGGCAAAAACAAGCCTGAGAAGTACCAGACTTTCTGGAACGAATTTGGTCAGGTGATTAAAGAAGGTCCGGCGGAAGACAACGCTAACAAAGAGAAGATCGCTAAGCTGATGCGTTTTGCATCAACCCACGGTGAATCTGCTGATCAGAACGTATCGCTGGAAGATTACGTGTCCCGCATGCAGGAAGGTCAGGAAAAAATCTTCTATGTTGTGGCTGACAATTACGCGACAGCGAAGAACAGCCCGCATCTCGAGATCTTCCGTAAGAAAGGTATCGAAGTGCTGCTGATGACGGATCGGATCGATGAGTGGATGATGAGCCACTTGTTCGACTTCGACGGCAAGTCTTTCCAGGATGTCACTAAAGGTGAACTGGATCTGGGCGAAACCGAATCTGAAGAAGAGAAGCAGGCTCAGGATGAAGCGGCTAAGTCTAAAGAAGCGCTGGTTGAGCGTCTGACCGAAAAGCTGACTGAGAAAGTATCTGAAGTACGCGTGACCCACCGTCTGACTGATTCCCCGGCATGTCTGGTCATCGGTGATCATGACATGGGTGCGCAGATGCGTAAGATTATGGAAGCCGCAGGTCAGGCCGTACCTGATGTGAAGCCGATTTTCGAGATCAACCCTGAACACCCGCTGATTGGTAAGCTGGATCAGGAAGTGGACGAAGATCGTTTTGCTGAGCTGTCTCTGGTTCTATTTGAACAAGCTGACCTTGCAGCGGGTGGTCAGCTGGAAGACCCAGCGGCTTACGTTGCTCGCCTGAACAAATTGTTGCTGGAACTGTCCAGCTAAGCGATATGTTAAAGCAGAAACGCTAGTTTGTTTGAAAAGCGGCCTGAGGGCCGCTTTTTTTGTGTCTGTAAAAAGTTATAGTTGTTTGTCTTCTGTGTGAGCCAGATCAAGGCTACAGAGGTGGGATTGGCTTTCAATAAAGAAAAGTTTCGATACATCGGAGAATCATCGAATGAAGAAAACAGTTGCGACCCTTTTTGCTACAGTACTTATGTCCGGTGCTGCCATGGCTGACGGCCAGGCCGTTTATGATAAGCACTGTAAAGCGTGCCATGATATTGGTTTAGCCGGTGCGCCGAAGCCGGGTGATAGTGCAGCCTGGCAGCCGCGGATCGCTAAAGGTGCTGATGCCTTGCTGACGACAGTGAAAACGGGTCAAGGCGCTATGCCACCTAAAGGGACCTGTAACGATTGCGATGATGTGGCGTTGACCGACGCGATTCAGATTTTTATCGATCAGGCTAAATAGGCCGGTGCAGTTCGTCTTGCTCTGCACAAGGGCCGGTTTAATTACAGAGTGTTGAGTCATTATGTATGACGCACAGAATACGGATATGGTTCAGTCCCTGCTGGAGCGGTTGGAAAATCTGGAGCAGGAGCTACGCACTGAAATTGAGAGCCTGCAGGAGTCCTCTCGCCCGGTGATGCTGGATCAGCAAGCAGTAGGGCGGGTGTCCCGCGGTGATGCGATGCAGCAGCAAAGCATGGCGCAGGCAAATCTTGAGCGTTGTGAGCAGCGATTGGAACAGGTTAATCATGCTCTTCACCGGATTGCTTCACCTGACGGCTATGGTTATTGTGAAATCTGTGATGAACCGATCAGTATTGCTCGCCTGAAGGCCTATCCAGAAAGTAGGTTTTGCTTGAGTTGTCAGGAAAAGCTCGAGCAGGACTAGCACCTTAGGCGGGCGAGCAGTATGGAGGCCCGCTATGTCCGTTTTGAATCCTTCCCCAATTGTCCTTTTTGTTTTGGTATTGAGTGTACTGTGTACGCCTCCGGTCACAGCCGCGAGCTATAACCTTGATCCCACCCATAGCTTTATCGAATTTCGTACCAAGCATCTTGGCTACAGTTGGTTATACGGCCGCTTTAACCGAATAGAAGGTCACTTCACGTGGGACAAGTCTCGGCCTCAGGCCAGCAAGATCAACGTGAACGTGGATCTGACCAGTCTCGACAGCAACCACGCTGAGCGGGACAAGCATCTGCGTGGAGACGAATATCTGGATGCCCGGAAGTATAGGGACGTGAAATTTGTTAGTCGCCGATATGAAGGTGATGCTGACGGTGGTGTGGTTTATGGCACCCTGACCTTACGGGGCGTATCCCGCGAACTTCAGATTCCTGTTAATCGTATAGGGGAAGGGCATGATCCCTGGGGCGGTTACCG
>NZ_JBFGYC010000016.1:0-20218 GCF_041587635.1 Pontibacterium sp.
CGCTGCACCACCGCGCACACCACCCTGAGAGCACGATTTAACGGCTGTCTGGAAGTGCTTATAAAATGGAATACATCCGGTATGGAACGCTTCACCGTTACGGATCGGACTACCAATCGCTCGAATACGACCAGCATTGATACCGATACCCGCACGCTGAGACACATACTTAACGATAGAGGAAGAGGTCGCATTGATTGAATCCAGGCTATCGCCACACTCAATCAGTACACAGGAGCTGAACTGACGCGTTGGTGTACGCACACCGGACATAATCGGTGTCGGCAACGACAGCTTAAACAGCGACGTCGCGTCATAGAAACGTTTCACGTAGCTGAGGCGTGTTTCCTGTGGATAATCTGCGAACAGACAGGCCGCCACCAGCATATAAAGGATCTGCGGGCTTTCGAAAATCTCACCGGTTACACGGTTCTGAACCAGATACTTACCTTCCAGCTGCTTAACCGCAACATAAGAGAAGTTCATATCACGGCTATGATCCAGATAGTCGTTCAGCTCATTCCATTCTGCTTCGCAATAGTCGTCCAGCAGATGGCGATCATAACGACCGTCATCCACCATTTTATTGACGTGCGAAAACAGATGCGGTGGCTCGAAGCTATTGAACGCACGCTTGCGCAAGTGAAAAATAGCCAGACGCGCAGCCAGATACTGATAGTCAGGCGCAGCATCAGAGATCAGATCAGCTGCGGACTTAATAAGGGTTTCATGAATATCTGAGGTTTTCATACCTTCATAAAACTGAAGGTGCGCTTTGAGCTCAACTTCGGACGGTGATACAGCGTCTAGTCCATCCGCTGCCCAGATTACTACCCGGTGAATTTTCTCCAGGTCGATATTTTCCCGTCGCCCGTCTCTTTTTGTAACCATCAGATCTTGCTGCATCAGACCTTCCACTCGAATGCAAATTATTGTGATGAAACTGGAAAATGTAGTAATTCCGGTATGGGAGATCCCCCCTTAAGGATAACCCTTACCTATATAGCTTCATATACTACGACCAGTGGGTAACAACGCCATAAGCACACAAGATGTTGTATACCCTGAATCGATTTGCACTAAATATAGTCCCCAGCGCGAGGAATGCAATATTGATTTTCAATGACAACTATGCGTTTCTGGAGGCGTGATACAGGGGGATACGGGGAATCATCGGGGCTTCACGGCAATAGCCGTTAAAATGAATTCTTTTCAGTGAATTCAAAAATCACATACACAACATTCATGACATTTTTTTTGAAAATTTTCTACATTTTCCTCTTTACAGCCCCGAGCTAAATCCATAAGATACGCCCTCCTCGTGGTGAGGTTCCCGAGTGGCCAAAGGGATCAGACTGTAAATCTGACGCGCAAGCTTCGGTGGTTCGAATCCACCTCTCACCACCATTTATTGCATCAATTCAGATGTCTGCATCACCTAAGATTCAACACTTCCAATAACATCACTGATATCTACAGATATCATTGTAATGTTTTACATAGAATCACTACTGTTCTGAACAGTTCTGTTTCTGTACAATTCACGCTCAATTTTTAAATCGTCACTCAACAAATCCAGTGGAATTATTGCGATGCGTCTAGCCGAAATCGAAGCAATCATGCTGAATGTTGGACTGGTCCTGTTTGCCGGTTTCATCTTCTTTATCATCTATGATCTGGCGAAAAAATCGAACGCAGGCAAGTTCGGTACTGTAGTCCTGTTCTTTGCTCTGGGCTTGGGACTGGCAGCATTTTTGATTAAGACTGTCGTGGTAGAGTATGTCGGCAACGGCGTTTAGCCTTTAAGACGATCAACATTGAGGTGGCTTAAGCTGTTATTCACAGGGTCCACCTCAAACGCTTTACCAAACCCTACAACATAACTGCCGCTTTGGGGTTTCAGCTTAAACAGGTGAAAATCCGGTAGTCCACGCAACAACTGCACTGTCGCCCCCAGATGCGCTTCCATACTATCCAGTGTCGATACATATCCCGCCGAATCGGTATGAGCTTCTTCTACTTCACAACGGTAGGATAAGCGCTCACGCGCAAACAAATTTCGACTCTCGGTTTCATCCTCTATAAACAATACACTACATACAGGATTCGCCAGCAAGTTCATTGTATGGGCAGCCAGACGGCTGACAAATATACAGAACTCACCCTGCTCATTTCGCCAATATGGTGCGTAACTGATTTCAGGCACCCCCGCTTCAGAGAGCGTTGATAACAGCAAAGAACGCTTACCCTGCTGCAATGCTTGGCAGGATGCTTCATATTCCTTCAGTTCATCTTGTTTCATTGACGCCATTGCTTTTCCTCAAATACGCGTTATACCTAAACATAGGAACACCTCTAGCTGTTTGAAAAATAGCTAAAGGAACCTACATCCCCGACGATGTAATAGAGAAGGGTACACAGAGAAAGGGGAGGTTGTCATGAGCAGCCTACAGGTTTATATCCGTCATCCGGAAGAGATTCCGATTGAGCTTGAACAACTCAATCGTCCGCTCCCTACTTCACATTCCACACAGGGCCTTGGCCTGATCTGCCACTCACACAACATGATTAACGAAGGCTCTGCCGTCGAACTGAGGGTTCCCTTTGTCGAACCCTCGATCACGGTATCCGGTATCGTGAACTGGTGTCGCAACAACGGCCCGGGATTTGAACTGGGTATCGATTTCGATAATCCTGATGCCACGATGCGCATGCGCATGCTGGAACAGCTGTGTCAGATACATCAGTATCGCCTGGATATGCGTGAGGAACAGGGTCGAACACTGAGTCCAGACGACGCTGCGATGGAGTGGATTCAGCGCTATGCCGCACTTTTCCCTAATGATGGCGTATAATGCTCGCTTAAAGGCCTAGATGTTACATACAGGCACTGAGCATATACCTTATCTGAAGGAAAGAGACAGTATGGAGCAGAAAACCGTTGTTGCCGGTGGCGTAGAGATCGCCAACGATAAACCGATGGTTCTTTTCGGTGGCATGAATGTGCTGGAATCCCGTGATCTTGCGATGACCATCGCAGAGTATTACATGGAAGTCACCACCAAACTGAACATCCCTTATGTATTTAAGGCGTCATTCGACAAAGCTAACCGTTCGTCACTGACCTCTTTCCGCGGTCCGGGTCTGGAAGAAGGTCTGAAGATCCTCGAAGAGGTAAAAACGACCTTTAATGTTCCGATTATTTCGGATGTCCATGAACCTTATCAGGCTGCACCTGCCGCCGAAGTATGTGACATTATCCAGCTGCCCGCATTTCTGTCCCGTCAGACAGATCTGGTTGAAGCGATGGCAAAAACTGATGCTGTCATCAATATCAAGAAAGCCCAGTTCCTTGCACCGCATGAGATGAAACACATCCTGCATAAGTGTGAAGAAGCTGGTAACAGCAAACTGATTCTGTGTGAGCGCGGGTCCTGCTACGGTTACAACAATCTGATCGTTGATATGCTGGGCTTCTCTATTATGAAAGAGTTTGGCTATCCACTGATGTTTGATGCCACCCACGCGCTGCAGATGCCTGGTGGCCGTTCTGACTCTGCCGACGGTCGCCGTGCGCTGGCCGCACAACTGTCACGTGCAGGCATGTCACAGGGTATTGCAGGCCTATTTCTGGAAGCACACCCTGATCCAAACACCGCTAAGTGTGATGGCCCTTGTGCCCTGCCACTGGACAAACTGGAGCCGTATCTGGCTCAGATGAAAGCGGTGGATGAGCTGGTTAAATCCTTCCCTGAGCTGGACACGTCAGCTTAAACAAAGCATCTAACTGTTCATCGCTATACAGATTCGGCCAGCCTTGACTATCATAGATAGAAATTTTTGATACGAGCTGGCCCATGGCGACTCTTCCGGCAATTGAATACACCACCCTCGCCCCCGGTCAGACAGTGGGCCCGGCGCAGCACCGCTTCCTTCTGATCAGCAAAACAGCTGATTCTCTGTTCGGGCAGCTTTGGCACGCACAAGACCTCAGTGTTCAAGGACAGCCAACGGTGACGCTGGAGTTTATCCTGCCCACATTGGTCTCTCAGAACAGTGCGATGGAGGCGATCAAACGCTCGGTGACCTACGGCAAAAAACTGCGTCACAAACACCTAACGTTGCTACACGGTTTCTTTCAGAGCGAAAATCAGCCCGTGTTTCTGGTTGCTGAGCAGCTCGATGCCACAACCCTTGCCAGCTTACTAGATAGTGGAAAAACCCAATCCCTGTCTCCAGGCCAAGTCAAAGGATTGTTGTTACAGATCGCGACAGCACTTGATACCGCTTACAGTAGCCAGCACATCAGCCACAACAGTCTCTGTCCTGCCTGTATCTATATCAATCGGGGCCATGGTGTAAAGCTCAGCGGCTTTGCAACGTTTCCGGCACAGGATTATCTGGAAAGCACACGCGCTCATACTCAGCGCTATGACCTCTATCAAGCACCCGAAACCCATACCGGCCAGAACCGCAACCGGACCGCTGATATCTTTTCGCTCGCCTGTATCTGTTATGAGGTTCTAACCGGGCACCCGCCGTTTGCAACAACACAAGACAGGATCCAGTGTGACCCGCTACGCCTGAGCCAACCCAGCCTATTAACCGAGCAGCAGTGGCAACACCTACAGATGGCCCTGTCTACCGAGCCGAAGGCACGTCCAGCCAATGCAATCTCATTGGTAAAAGGTATTTTTCAGCCGGATGAGACAGAAACCAATAGCGCTCCCGCTGATAACCACAATGTAGAACCGAGCACTGATCATTCAGGAGAGGAAGCACATGAACCTCTCCGCTTAAGCGAAGCCGATCTTGCTCCGGAGGCTGGCCCACTAGATAACAGCCAACCGACAACATCCGAAACAGACTCATCCACCGGTTCAAAGCGTCGGTTATTACCATTAGTCACCTTTTGTACCGGCCTTCTGATCGGCTACCTGGCATCCCTGTTACTAACCACTTCCCCTCCTCCTGCCCCTGCCCCTGCCCCTGCGGATATTTCAGTTCCGACAGGACCAACCTCCAAAGCGGCAACAGAGGAACCATCATCTATTAGCGCATCACCCCATACAGAAGGTACAGAATCCTCCTCTGAAGAGGACCATGTTCAGGCCACAGTCAGCGAATCCGAGATAACCTCAGAGCCATCTTCCCTGACGAATACGCAAACAGCAGTATCACTAGCGGCCCAGCTCACAGAGTCTCAAGCACCAAGGACCTTGCTCTTCCGTGATCAAATTACAGTAGATGTGTATGGACCCGATATGGTGGCACTGCCTTCGGGGCGATTTCAGATGGGGGATAATCACGCGATGGGGGACGATAATGAACAGCCACTACATGCCGTCACGATCGAACACCCCTTTGCTCTTTCACGTTACGAAGTGACATTTGCTCAATACGATATGTTTGCTCGCGCCACCCAACGTAAGCTGCCTTCGGATGAGGATTGGGGCCGCGCCAATAGACCGGTGATCAATATTAGCTGGTTGGATGCGCAGGCCTATACAGCATGGCTGGCAAAACAGACGGGGCAACCCTACCGCTTGCCCACTGAAGCAGAATGGGAATATGCCGCACGTGCAGGCACTCAAACAGCGTTTAGCTGGGGCAATGAACCTCAGTCAGGTTTTGCAGTCTGTGATGAATGCAGTAGTGATTGGGGTGGCAGTCAAACCGCTCCGGTTGGCTCTCAACGCCCCAATGCGTGGGGGCTGTACGATATGTCCGGAAACGTGAGCGAATGGGTTGAAGATTGCTACGCCCCCAATTATAACGGCGCACCCGACAATGGAGCCGCACGCCAAGCTGACGGCTGTCACTACCGAGCGATGCGCGGCGGTTCCTGGTTCGATATCATGCGTTTGATGCGGCCGGCAGGTCGTTACCGGCATCCGGCCAGCGCTAGCCAGAATGACTGGGGATTCCGGGTTGCACTGGATCTGCCCGAACAGTTTATTAAGGAGAACAACTGATGAATTTCCGCCCTTTGATGATCTCAATGCTTGTCGCCAGCAGCCTGCCTGTCTACGCCGCTGATGCGCTGACTATTGGGGTGGATCAACGTCAATCCATCGGCCTGACCCTCTACAATCGCGATCTAGCACTGGTACGAGAAACCCGCGAGTTACCACAGATGAAAGCCGGTCAGAGTGTCACTATCGAAGACGTCAGTAAGCAACTGCAGCCTGAAACCCTGCGCATTAAAGACGCAGGTAAGATCTTAGAGCAGAACTTCAATGCCCGCCTGCTCAGCCAACGCGCTATTCTGGAACACTATCTAAACCGAGAGCTGGAACTGGCCCGCACTAATCCTGCGACCGGCGCAGAAACTCTCAGCAAAGCGACGCTGCTCAGCGTAGACAATAATCAGGCATTGATCTCGCGTAACAATCGGGTAGAAACAATTCCATTGAACGGTCAGTGGCGGTTTATCTTTCCTTCACGCCCATCTGAATTGCTGACCAAGCCCAGCCTGAGCTTCCGCAGCAAAGGCACCTCCGGTCAAAGTGACGCTAAAATCAGCTACCTCACCAGCGGCCTGAACTGGACGATGAATTATGTTCTCACCCTGTCTCAGGACGGTGATACCGCTAACTTATCCGGCATGGCCGCCCTGACCAATAACAGCGGCACCAGTTTCCCGGATGCCCGCGTACAACTGATGGCAGGCAACGTAAACACCGTACCCCGTCCACGTATGTATAAGTCAGCCCGACATCAGGAAGCCGCAGTCGCCCTCAGTGCTGCCGCAGACGGCGTTGCGCCACCAGCCCAGATGGAAGCCTTCCACCTGTACGAACTCCCCGGCAAAGTTGATCTGGAAGAGGGACAACAAAAGCAGATCACACTGATGAACAGTGATGATGTGACCCTCAAGCGCACCTATCAGCACGATTTTTTCGTCGGAGCCCATCAGGATAGCCAGCGCTATCGCATCAAACCTAACTTGCGACTGAGCTTCATCAACACTCGCGAAGAAGGTTTAGGACAACCGATGCCTGCCGGTAATATTCGTGTATTCCGCCCCGACACCCAGGATCAACTGCAATTTGTCGGTGGCGCCAGCATTAACCATACGGCAGAAAAAGACCCGGTTAAAATCACACTGGGACAAGCGTTTGATCTGACACTGACCCGTAAGCAAAGTCAGTTCCAGAAAACCTATAATGGATTTTTAGTCGGTCAGGAACTTCGCATTACCAATAGCCGAAACAAACCCGCCACGGTCATCGTCCGGGCGAACTTCCCTTACGAATGGGAACTGGAGCACAGCAGCATACCGATGGAAAAAATCAATGCAGGGGCAGCTCAATGGACTGTTGAGGTTAGCGGGAAAAGTGATCAGGTGCTGAATTTTAGCGTTCAGATGAAAAAGCCCGTACGCAAATGAACCCTTGTGGCCAGTGCGGACTGCCCGACAACTACTGTGCCTGCGGCGATACTTTTGCCGGTACGCTGCCGGTACAGCTTGTCTTGCTACTGCATGAAAACGAACCGATACGTCCCAGCAACACCAGCCGACTGATCCAACAGCTGCTACCACAAGCTACGCACAGCTTTATCTGGCAACGCACTGAGCCGCCGCAAGCACTGCTGGACATGTTACAAAGTGAGCAATATCAACCGTGGTTGCTGTTTCCTGCAGATCGTCCAGACCTGCAACCGCGCCAGAAAACCTATCAACGGGAACATGGAAAAATACCACTGATCGTCGTACCGGACGGCACCTGGAAAGAAGTACGTAAAATTGTACGCAAGAGCCCGTGGCTGAACGACCTTCCCTTGCTGGCATTTGATCCTGACCGGCGCACCCGCTATACGCTGCGCCGTAATCCGGATGACGATCATCTCTGCACAGCAGAAACGGTTGCCGAAGTATTGCGACTGGCCGAGGCGAACAACGCAGCGGAGGAGTTGGATCTGCTCCTGGATCGCTTTCTATCACATTACCACGCCTGGAAGTGCAATCACCCGATCTGAGAACACCGTGTCTAGCGTTGGGGCAGATCAGGCAATGCCTGACTCCAGCGCTCAGCTTCCCGCTCATTTGCGTCGATCCCTAGCTCGCCCTTTTCATTTGCCGCGATCATCCGCCTGATCGCAAGCTGATGTCCCTGGCCCGCTGCCGCCGCATAGTAATGGTGGGATTTTTCAGCATTCTGCTGGAAATAATGTTCAAAACCGTCCTCGAACACCCGCCCCAGTTGATACTGAGCCTTCATATCACCCTGATCCGCTGCCCGTTGCAGATAGATGCCACCCTGGATTTTGTTTTGCACGTCCTCACCCCGAAAGTGCAGCAGATGCCCATACACCGACAAGGCTTTTGTACTGCCATTGTCTGCCGCCAAACGAAACACCTTCATCACAAAACGGTGTTTACGCTCCGACCGCTTAAGAACCGAGGAACGAAACAATGCAAACGCAAACCAGAAGATCACGGGGGACAGTAGATGCATCAACCAGCGCATAACAACCTCAAATTAGAAAATGATGGGCAACTCACAATAACCTGCCAAAGGTTACAAGCAGAACCATTATATCAGCACTCTCTAATCTAAACACGTATCCACAGAGACTGAAGGATTGCAACAAAGGCCTTGTTACCAACAGAAAATTAGGCTAAAACCTTTAGACCCCCAAAAGACATAAACAACCCGCGTTATATATCAAGTAGTTATATGAAGTGTCGCGAACACTATAGCGCAGCAATACGGACTTTCAGGTAACGATTATGAAGATCTTCGAAGACAACTCCCAGTCCATTGGTAACACACCGCTGGTACGACTGAAGCACATCGCGCCAGAAGCAAACCTTCTGGGCAAAGTAGAATCTCGTAACCCCGCAGGTTCCGTGAAGTGCCGTATCGGGGCCAGCATGATCTGGGCAGCTGAAGAAGATGGCAGCCTGAAACCCGGTATGACTATGGTTGAGCCAACCAGTGGTAATACCGGTATTGCTCTGGCTTTTGTTGCGGCATCCCGTGGTTACAAAATCATGTTTACGATGCCCTCTTCCATGAGCCTGGAACGTCGTAAGCTGATGAAAGCACTGGGCGCTGAGATCGTTTTAACTGAGCCAGCGAAGGGTATGAAGGGCGCCATCGAAAAAGCGCAGGAGATCGTCGATAGCGATCCGGATAAATTCCTGATGCTGCAACAGTTCGAAAATCCGGCCAACCCGGCGATTCACGAGAAAACAACCGGCCCGGAGATCTGGAACGACACCGACGGTCAGATCGACATTTTGGTTGCAGGCGTGGGTACCGGTGGCACCATTTCCGGTATCTCCCGCTACATTAAGCAAACTCAGGGCAAAGCGATCACGACAGTTGCTGTTGAGCCGGTCGACTCACCCGTTATTACCCAGGCGATCAACGGAGAAGAGATTAAACCAGCTCCACACAAAATTCAGGGGATTGGTGCTGGTTTCATTCCTAAGAACCTCGATCTGGAACTGGTCGATCAGGTTGAGCGTGTCAGCAATGACGATGCCATTGAGATGGCGCGTCAGGTTGCACAGAAGGAAGGGATTCTGGTTGGGATCTCCTGTGGCGCAGCTGTTTGTGCGGCTCAGCGTATTGCTCAACAGCCTGAAAACAAGGGCAAAAATATCGTAGTAATACTACCAGACTCCGGTGAACGTTATCTGTCATCCGTGATGTTTGAAGGTATGTTTACCGAGAACGAAACCCAGCAGTAATTGCTACTCTACACAGCCAGACATAAAAAAACCGGGTATAACCCGGTTTTTTTATGTCTGTAACTAAGTGGCTGAATTGTCAGCGAATACTTAGTGAATCAGCTCACGAATCGACTCATGCGTCGGAAACTGTGTACATTTGTCGACAATCACGTTTCCGTCACGACTACGAGTAATGGTGTACCAGCTTGCGTTGCGCTCCTGATCTGCGTAAAAACCATTCACAGAAAAGTTCTCACCATCTACTGCCAGCACTGCAATCGTGCGGCTTTTAAACTCGGTTGACATCCAGTCGCTCCCATTTTGTTGTTATAAGATTTTATCATTTTTGTAGTTTTACTACATACAATCTTAGCGTAGTCCGGAAATTTAACAAGGGTATTAATCGATCACGACGGTTTTATGACATACTGCCCCGCATACATGAGCATGGACATGGATAGGTATCAGGGTGAAAAGTAGTTTTCTGCCAGGTGGATTAGTTTTAGCGTTTTTAGTCGCGTGGTTACTGCCAGAAGCGGGCGTCCTATTGAAGGACTGGGGACTAATTCCGTGGATGGTCGTGACCATCTTTATCGTCAACGGGTATCAAACCAACCTCAGCGAACTACCGCGCAGTAAAAGCTTTGTCGTCGCAATGAGCGTAACTGCAGTTATCGCCCTGCTTGTCAGTCCATTTATCGGTCTGGGCGTTGCTTCAGCCTTAGGTATGGGTGCAGGATTTACACTAGGACTGGTCGTAAAAGCGACGGTTCCACCTACTCTTTCCACCTGTATCGTCATGACTCAGTTGGCGGGAGGTTATGGTGCGTGGGCACTGATCATGACACTGGCCCTGAATATCGTTGGCATCTTTACTATCCCATTTATGCTGGACCTGACACTGGATGGCATCGGTGAAATTGTCATCGATCCTCTGCCACTACTGCAAAAGCTGGTGATGTTGGTGTTATTGCCGTTTCTGGCAGGCCTTGGGTTACGCCGAATCGCAACCATAGACCCTAAACACCTCGTACTACAGTATCTGCCCTCCACCTGTGTCATTCTGACCGTCTGGATGGCGCTGTCTGATTCCTCGGAGATATTCCAGTCACTGGATTTGATAACACTCGCGTCTATAGGCTTTGCAGCGCTGAGCGTTCACCTGATATTGCTCGCACTCTGCTGGGGTGTCAGCAAACTACTTAAACTGGAATGGAAAGCCGCTATTGCGGTGATTTTGACCGGATCACAGAAAACCTTACCGGTTGCCGTGAGTGTACTAACGGCACTGAACCTGCCGATGGGTGAAGCGCTGCTGGTCTGCGTGCTGTTTCACTTTCTGGTGTTATTTGGCGATGCTTTACTGGTTCCTTACTTGAAACGCCCGCTCAACGAGCAGGCGTAGTAATCAGCGGTCGAGTACAGGGAAATTAACTGCCCAGTTCGGCCAATCCTTCCACAGAAGGCGCAAAGAACGCAGCACCCGTCACTGCGCGGGTGTATTTCAGCAGGTGATCGGTATGCCCTTCTCCATCACCGCTCACCATACTTTCCAACATCAACCGGAAGTTCTGATTATTTCGGCAGTAGCTGGCAAACAGTAAACCACACGCCTGCATGTCACCATAAGGCATACTGTGACGCAAAATCTCTACTGAGTTACCGCTGCTGTCTTTCAGCGAGGTGCGTTTTGTATGGGCGGTGAGTGCCTTATCAGCACCTGCGTATTCGATATTCTCCGCTTTAGTACGTCCCATAATGTCCTCCTGCGCTTTAACCTGCAGGCGGTTCCAATGGGCCATATTGTGAACATAGCGTTGAATATGAATGTAGCTACCGCCATAAAAACTGCGATCTTCATCCCCGACAACAGCCACATCCATACGATGCTCTCCCTCGGGATTTTCCGTACCATCGACAAAGCCAGTCAAATCACGGCTGTCCAGATAGCGGAAACCTTCCACCTCTTCCACCAGCTCAACCGCATCTCCCAGTTGTGAACTCAATGCCGTGGCAAACTGAAAGTTAAGGTCTTTACGTTCAGAACGAATATGGAATAACAGATCAACCGGGGTGAACGGGGCAACATTTTCACCATTCTCCAGTGCCGGAAACGGTGCTAATTCAGCGGGACGTTTATGCGCACTCAGACGGTCCCAATATCCGCTGCCAATTGCAGCGACGGCGTGAAAATCAGCGTCAGGATATTGCGTTCGATATTCAGCTTCCAGCGCAGGAATCTGGCGCAACACGTTCAGAACGCTGGCCAGTGCGCCTTCAGCGCTGGACTGGTTATAAGTCAGAAATAAAGCAGCGCTATTCGCCGCGGCGGTAATACCCAACTGGGGACGAGCGGACATATGAAACTCCCTGTGCTCATAGAGAAAACAAGAAAAGTATAACCAGCCAGCGGGGAGAGGGGTATTTGATTTCAATAAAGAGGCTGATAGGTAGCAGCTATAGAGCAATGGATAGAAATATTCAATTCACAAAAAAGGGCCGGCAATGCCGACCCTGATCAGAACGTAACTCGCTTATTCGCCGGTTGCGACCGGACGTGCCGGATCGCGAATCCACTCACTCCAGGAACCGGCATAGATTCTTGCACCACTTAATCCGGCAACTTCCATCGATAACAGATTATGGCAGGCCGTTACGCCCGAGCCGCAATAATGCACAACCGTATCTGCGGCACGGCCATCCAACAGTGCACGCCACTCCTCTGATAGCTGGTCCGCGGACTTAAAACAACCGTCCTGCAGATTATCCGTCAAGGGACGGTTCAATGCGCCAGGAATGTGCCCTGCCACCGGATCAATCGGTTCTTGCTCACCACGATAACGCTCCGCGCCGCGGGCATCGATCAAAGTGACATGCGCCTTAGACGTCTCACGGATCACTTCGTCCACCGACAAGTTCATACCTGCACGCCGGTGAGCGGTGAAGTCACCCTCCTCTGGCTCGGCAACATCCTGAGAAACGACATAGCCTTGTGCGGTCCACTGAGGGAAGCCACCGTCAAGCAATGCGACGGCATCATGCCCTAAATAGCGTAGCAACCACCATGTACGCGCGGCCATCGCGCCACCGCAGTCATCATAGACGACAACCTGCTGGTCCTTCTTAAGTCCACTCTGCTGTAACTTGGCGGACAACTTATCCACATCGGGCAATGGATGACGACCGGTTGTCGGGAGAATAGGCGAAGAGAGGTCATCATCCAGATGCATAAAAACTGCGCCCGGCAAATGCCCCTCATTGTACACACGCTGCCCATAGTCGATATCCGCCAGACTGAAACGACAATCCAGAATCATCACACGATTATCAGATATCAGTGTGTTCATATCTTGGGCGGTAATCAGCGTGTTATACATTGTCTTCTCTCTGTTTATCACTGTGTGAGCAGATCAGCCCAGTAGTTCGGCCAACTCTTCGCGCAACAGATCCAGTTCGTTCTGAGCCTTCTGCTTGGCTTTCTTCTTCAGACGTTCAACTTCTGCTTCTTTGCTGGCAATCAATGCCTGAGCCGCCGCTGATTTGTCATCTGCAGCCTGAACTTCATCCAATTGCGGTTTTAGCTGCATCAAAATACCCCGACGACGACCCGCTTCTGCGCGCGCCATCGCTTCTTCAGAGACTTCTTTCTTTTTCTTCTCTGCTTTCACGCTGCTGGCAACATGGGTCAGAGGGCGGATACCCGCCGCAATGCGGACTTTATCCAGCAGGTCAGAGGACTTCTCACGCGCTTTAACAGCACCTTTTTCCAGTACAGCTTCAACGTCTGCCGGGTTCGCCATCAGCTCGTTATATAGCGCACGTGGCTGACTCAGCTTAGCGTCCATAAACTCGAACAGCTCTTTCTTCGCATCACCCCAGCCAATGCCATTGAGAAACTTGTCGTGCATCTGCTGCTGTTCCGCATCATCGGCAAAACAGCTGTATAGCTGGAACAGTGTGCTGTCATTTGGATCTTTCGGCTCACCCGGCATGCGGGTATCCGTTTTGATCTGATTGACCAGCTTGCGCAATTCATCGGAGGAGCAGAACAAAGGAATGGTATTGTCGTAACTCTTGGACATCTTACGACCGTCCAATCCCGGAATCAGCTGAGTCTGCTCATCAACCAACGCTTCAGGCAACGTAAACAGCGGCTCATAGGTATGGTTAAAACGACCGGCCACATCACGCGCCATCTCGATATGCTGAATCTGATCCTTACCCACCGGGATAATATCGGCGTTGAACATCAGAATATCCGCTGCCATCAGGATCGGATAACTGAACAGGCCCATGGTGACGCCGTCGTCCAGATCCTGCTTGCCCGCATCACGGTTCGCATCAACGGACGCTTTATACGCGTGAGCACGGTTCATCAGCCCCTTGGAGCACATGCAGGTCAGAATCCAGGTCAACTCCGGGATTTCAGGAATATCGCTCTGACGATAGAAGGTTGTCACATCCGTATCCAGACCCATGGCCAGCCAGGTTGCCGCCACTTCACGGGATGAGCGCGCAACACGGTCTGCATCATGGCATTTAATCAACGCATGATAATCCGCCAGAAAAAAGAAGCTGCTGTATTCCGGGTTGCGGCTCGCATCAATCGCGGGCTTGATTGCACCCAGGTAGTTACCCACATGTGGAGTGCCTGTAGTCGTGATACCGGTCAGGACCGTCTTCTTGTTCATGAAACTCGATACTCTGGAATCTGGAATAAAATTTGACCGCTATAATAGCCTAAATCACTACTAATGGCGCGTGCTAAGAGGGCGACTCCGCCTTCCCTTCTACTAAAAGCAGTGTTAAAAACAATGTCTTAACTCTCTAACAGCAGTGTGTCTCTTTTATGTCTGAATCGCTTGCCTCCTGGATCTCTCTCTCCGGCTTTATACTCTCTGCGCTGGTCCTTTTTGTACGCGCCCCTGATCGGTCAAGTCACACCATCATGATGAACCTGCTTACCGCCGTATTATGTTTGTTTGGAGGCTTCCTGATTGCCGCGGCACTCATGAAACTCAGCGGCGGGATTGCAAACCCGATCGTAAACTCTGTTCTCGTAGTTGTTGGCGCACTGGCATGTGTGACGGCAAAAGAGATGCTATCTATCCGCAGAAAGACCAAGTAAACAAGTCGGGTTTGACAGTTTTACTGTCCTGATTAACACCCTAATCGATACCTTTTAAAGTTGTTGGGAGAGTGTGATGGACATGTCCGTGCACAGCCTGAATACCCTGTTTGACCAGCTAGGCCTGCCAAGCAGCGATAAGGATATCGAACACTTCGTCAGTACACATCGCCTCTACCGTGGAGGCATTAAGCTGACAGAAGCAACTTTCTGGACCTCCGCGCAATCCAGTTTTCTGAAAGAATCACTGGACTCTGATTCTGACTGGAGCGAACTGGTCGATGAACTGGACAGCATGCTACGACACTGACAGGTAGCCCCTTATTTCTCAAAAGGCCGCACAAAATGCGGCCTTTTTTGTTGCGGGTCTGGCGCGTATTATGAGGACCAAACTGGGTTAAGGATTGATAGAACCAATGCTGATTGTTATTTCCCCTGCGAAAACACTGGACTATGAAACCACGCCGGTGACTGACATTTATAGTCAGCCGGGTTTCCTCAACCACTCCGCCGAACTGATCGAGCAACTTCGGACTCTATCCGTTCAGGACGTGGCCGAACTGATGAAGCTGAGTGACAAGCTCTCCAGCCTGAATGTCGCCCGCTTCGAAAGCTGGACACCCGAGTTCACCATCGACAACGCAAAACAGGCATTGCTGGCGTTTAAAGGTGATGTCTATGCAGGTATGGATGCCGAAACGTTCAGTGCAGAAGATTTCGAGTTTGCCCAAGACCACCTGCGTATTCTCTCGGGCCTGTATGGTCTGCTGAAACCGCTGGATCTTATGCAGCCCTACCGGCTGGAAATGGGTACCAAGCTGGCGAATGGCCGTGGTAAGGATCTGTATCAGTTCTGGGGCAATATCATTACGGATACGCTGAACGAGCAGCTGGTCAGCGAACAAGTACTGATCAATCTGGCCTCCAACGAGTATTTCAAAGCCGCGAAAGCGAAGAACATCTCCGCGCGTATCATTACACCGGTCTTTAAGGACTGGAAAAACGGTCAGTACAAGATGATCAGTTTCTATGCCAAGAAAGCACGCGGCCTGATGAGTCGATACATCATCCAGAATAAGCTGGAAAACCCAGAGCAATTAAAGGAATTTGATCTGGACGGCTATCGTTTCGCAAACAGCATGTCCGAAGGCGATACCTGGACCTTTATCCGCGATCACGAAGAGTGAGCCCCCCTCCTTAGGTAAAAAAAAGCGACCCCATGGTCGCTTTTTTAATACTTATAGCCGAACGGATCCGTCTTTACGGTTGCTCGATACCGACGATAATCCAGTCTGCATTCTCAACTGTAGTATCGCGGGTCAGGTGCCAGATCTCGTTAAATTCCGTAGTCTGATCGGAGTCTTCTTTCAACCAGCCGTAGAAGTTAATACTCACAACTACATGATCAGATTCAGTAATGAAGTTAGCCATTTCAGCCATCACCGAAACGACTTCAGTACTCTGGTTTTCAGGCTGCTTAGCACGTTCATTTTTCAACGCTGTCAGCAACTCTTCCGAGGTATAGGTCGCAATCTCATCCCAATTGCTGTTGTCCCATTCGCGCTGCAGGGTAGTGAAGTGAGAACGAGCACCTTCCAGAAAATCTTCCTGATTGAACCATGCTGGCGTTTCCGGTTCCGCATTTCCTAAGCCAGAGCTGAATGCAGGCGTAGGTTTAACTTCCTCTGCGGTTGCTGTCGGTGCGGTATCAAATGCACTGCGCTTCTGTTGACGCTCCGGACGTAACTCATATTGCGCGCCATCTGTTGCGTACTTCGGCGGCCGCTGAGATTGCCGGTACATCGAGAATATTTTGTATGCGATAAAGGCGATACCTAAGACAAGTAAAATATCCATAAACTGGATACCTTCAAATCCACCACCAAAGAACAACGCTCCCAACAGCCCACCTGCCAGAAGACCCGCCATCAAACCACCGAAACCACTACGCTTCTTGGTCGGTTGCTGAGTTTTCGATGCCGTATTTGTTGCACTTTGTTTGTTCTGGGTTGGGGCCGGCGCGACCGTCTTCTTCGGAGTAGAGAAGGACTTACCGAAGGAGGAACCACCGCCCAAGCGTTTCGCTTCAGCGTAATCAACGGTAAACGTAAAGCTAGCCAGGACAACCATCAGGCTGACGAGAAAAGTACGCATAAAACTTCCTAATTAAGTAATTTCATTCGTTTCAGGGTATCGGCAATGACCGCCAGATAGATACCGGCAAATATTAATACCACACCCCAAAGATGGAAAGAGTATAACGCTTCTCCCAGAAAGAGAACCGATAACAACAAACCAAAGACTGGCATCAGATGAATAAACAGCCCTGCAACCGCAGCGCCCAGCTCTTCAACCCCTTTATTCCAAAAGATATATGCAAGAATCGATGGAAAGATCGCCATATAGAGGACGGTCGCAATAACCGAACCACTCCACTGAATAGGAGGACTACTCTGCTGCTCCCACACGCTCAGCGGTGCCAGTACAATCACGGCAATCACCACTGTAACACCAAAAAAGGTAAAACCGTCTAACCCTTTTGGTTTCCAACGCAGACCCACAGAATAAACCGCCCATACGAGAATGGCCCCAATGATCCACAGATCCCCCTGATTAAACTGCATCTCGGTAATCACACTCAGTTGCCCTTGCGATACAAGAACAGCCACGCCGCTGAAGGAAAGCGCCACCCCAATCCATCGCCGAGGTGAGCCTCGCTCACCCAGAAAGATCGCGCCTATCAGAAGAATGACAATAGGTACCATCGACTGCATCAGCACAGCATTTGTCGCCGTTGTATCCTGTAACCCGAGATACACCTGAGTATTAAAGCCCGCCACACCTACCACACCAAAAAAAATCAGCTTGGCAAGATTCGCCTTAATCACCCCACGGGATTTCCAGATCCGCGGCAATAGCCACGGCGATATGATCAGCAACGCCAGCGACCAGCGAGTAAACGCCATCGTAATGGGAGGTAGATCCAAGTGCATAGCACGCGCCAGCACAAAGTTGCCCGACCAGAAGAGCGTGGTCAGCACGAGCAGAATATACGCCAAGACAGTTTCCTTATTGCCGGTTTAACAACCGAGAGAGCAGATTACCGGTGGGTTCATTACCGGTTTGCAGGTAGTGCAGCGTGTTGAAGTTATTCATCGTCCACTCCATACGCCGTAATGACTTACTTTTACCACAAAACAGAATCTCATCACCGGGCTTCAGCAAATCCAATTCACCGGGCAAGATGTCATACATGCCGCCGCTGTGCAGCATGAGAGGGAAAGCAGATAACTTTTGCTGACGATCCCGTGGATCTTTCAACAATATCCCCAACTCAACGTCACCACCGCTATTGAGTAACTCCATCAATGCTGGCGAGTTCTCCTCATCGACCTTGACTGACCAGCTGTCCAGCTCCTCTTCCTTGGCAACACTGTTCATCCGGTTAAGCAATGTATGCGCCCAAACATCGTCATATGCCTGCATCTGTTCGATAAACACCGGCAGTAACGGCGATTTCAGATGTGCCAGTACACGATTGGCAATAATCTGCCCCGGCTCCATCACAAAATCGGCTTTGGAATTCTTAAAGACTAACTTATTCGCGTGCACATTCTGCCGTACGACCGTGATCAACTTTTTGTTCATTTCACGGGCGGTCATTATGATCGACAGATTATCGGCATCATTCGCTGTACCCGCGATGATACCCACCGCATCTTCAACCCCCGCTTCACTTAGCGTCATCGCTTCCGTGCCTTTGCCACGAACCATGTACGGCAGGTCTGTATCCAGTGAAAGATTACTGTCCACGACGGTCAGATCAACATCATCCTCATCAAACTCACGATAGAGCGCACTACCAAAGCGACCATAGCCACAAATGATCCACCGTCCTTTAGTTTTTTGATAGGCACTGGAAAGCGGACGATGATAGGGATTCACCAACCAGTCATAGACCAGATGGGTGTACGGCGCATGGGCCGCCAACGAAAGATACTCGGCATACACCCGAAACGGATTGACCACCTGATCGGTACCAAAAGAGAGCAGATTCGCGGTCGTGACGTCCTCTTCCGTACGGCTGATCACCATCCGTTCCGGACGCAGTAATTTACTGGCAATCGCAATCGACAGGTTGACCTGATCGACGTTGGTCAGCGCCAGCACGCCGACACATTTGTCATGCTGTAAACCCGCATCATCTAATACATCCGGCAGAGACGCATCCGCACATAACCCCGGTACTTCAAACTGCAGTTCACCTGTTGTTTCCACCGCATCGATACGCCCCTCGTCCAGATCAACCACCACTGAACGGATACCACGCTGTGCCAGTTTTCGAACAATGATCGACCCGGTCACACCATATCCACAAACCAGATAAAATGGCTCGGTCATGTTATCTACTTTGCGCACAAATGAACGACGCCGCAGCATACGCCCAAATACAGGTTCCTGTACCAATGCCAAAATGGTACCGATGCCATAGAGCCAGGCGATAACCGTGGCGTAGATCGTAGCCAGCGTCCACATACGTTGTGCATCGGTAAACGCATACGGGATCTCACCAAAACCGATGGTGGATCCCATAAAAGATACGAAATAGACCGCATGGAAGAAATCCATACGATAAACATTGCCCTGATCATCCATACCGGGAATCAGCACAAAGCCGAGGATAGATCCGGCATACACCAGGATCATCGTAATCAGCGGTACCCGCAGGCGCCTGAACAGTGCATAAAGGACGTTATTCATGACCGCGTTCCATCATCAGTCAGGCAGCCTGTCAGCGCCGTACCATGATGGTCTCAACCATCAGCAGAATCACAGAGATCACGTTGGCAAGCAACGCGCCGCCACTGAGTGACACCACACTACTCATATGGGAAGGTGTCATACCGACTCCGCTGATCTGTTCAGCATATCCCCAGATCATCGCGGCAACGACTAACTGCAGATCAGCCACCAGAGAGGTCGCCATCATTGACGCCCCCAAATGGGTACGATCACCAAATTTCAATACGGTACAGATCAGGCTGACAACGATTGCGGCAAAAAACTCAAAGACATTGTGATGCTCCGGGTTATCGATCTCCCCCAGAAAAAAACCAAAGTTCACGGTCAGTGCCAGTACGATAAAGAACGCGAATATCACTTTCTCTTTGTTCATGAAGTCCTTCCTGAATTCAAACCGTTATCAGCATATATCCGCTCGATTGTATCACTGTGATCCCCGGCAGATCGCAACCAGTCGAGAATAGTGTCGGGGTGGTGGCCTTTTATACGCGCCAAACTGCTGCTGAAACAGATCCAAAACATGGAAAAAGCTGTTCAGTTTGTTTTGAAAGACCTGAAGGATCACCCTGCTGCGGTTACCTATTTTCTTTTTGCGGACA
>NZ_JBFGYC010000017.1:0-19917 GCF_041587635.1 Pontibacterium sp.
CCGCCTGCGCGGCGGGGATCAGCAAGCCTCTGACGTACAGATCGTATCGCTGTTTTCAGGTGTGGTTGATGTGGATGAAAACGGGCAGGCGCAGGTCCCTGTGCATTTCCCTGATTTTAACGGCCGCGTGCGCTTGATGGCGGTGGCTTTTTCCGACGATAGCTATGGCTCAAGTGCCGATGAATTACAGGTTGCCGCACCACTGGTGACGGCATTGGTTAAGCCGCGATTTCTGGCGATTGGCGATCAATCAGAATTGGCCCTGCAGTTACATAACCTGAGTGGCCGAGAGCAGACTATTAGTTTGGATATGAAGTTGGACGCCGGATTGGTATTAGAGGGTGGTCAAAATCACCTTAAGCAGTCGGTGACACTGGTCGATAATGAGCGCACCGTTGTGCAGATCCCTGTGCATGCGACTGAGGAATTTGGACGTGCTGCTATTGACCTGTCCGTGAGTGGTCTGGAAGGTTTGGAGGAGGGGGCTGACAGCGCCTTCAGTCGACGTTGGTATCTCTCTTCACGTCCGGCGTGGTCGTCCAGCGAGTCCCGCTGGCAGCAGGTATTGTCTCAGGGGGATAGCTTCAGTTTACCGATGGATGCGCTCTCTCCATTGATACTTTCCAGCACCGAGTTATCACTCAACGTATCAGCGAAACCGCCGCTGGCGATCAGTCGCCATATTCAGGCGCTGCGCAGTTATCCTTATGGCTGCCTGGAGCAAACCACCAGTGGTGTGTTTTCACAGCTGTTTACCACTACCGATAGGTTGCGAGGTCTGGGCATTGAGGGTGAATCCGATCAGGAGCGTCAGGCCGCGATTCGATTAGCAATCCAGCGTTTACTGGGTATGCAAAAAAGCAGTGGCGGGTTCGGCTTGTGGGGAAATCAGAGTCCAGAAGAGTATTGGCTTACGGTGTATGTGACCGACTTTCTGATGCGTGCTCGTGATCGGGGGTATCGCGTGCCCGAGCAGAACCTGCAACAAGCACTGCAGCGTGTTCAGCGTTACCTGCGCAATCCCCGTTGGATTCACAGTGAGTATGCAAACAATATGCAGCGTACCCGTTTTGCGGTGAGTGCATATGCTGCTCAGGTACTGGCGCGCAACGGAAAAGCACGTCTGTCGGAGTTACGTAGCCTGTATAACAACAAAGGTAAAAACTGGACGGCGCTGGGATTGTTGCAGCTCGGTCTCAGTTTGCAGCAGGCGGGAGATCAAAAGAGGGCGGATGCAGCACTGACGCAGGCGCAGCTTTCACTGGCGTCTGGCGCATTTAACAGCAGCACCTATGGTAGCAAAGTCAGAGATCTGGCGCTGGCCTTGTATTGGGTGTTGGAAGCGCAGTTGCCCGAATCCCGTTGGGGACCGTTATTGTTTGCACTGGATAAACAACTCAAGCAGCGCACGTGGCTCAGCACACAAGAACGCAATGCACTGGTGATGGCGGGCTTAACCTTGCAGCAAATGCCTGCGGATACGTTGTCTGCCGAGTTAACTTTGGGCGATAAAGCGGTAGCACTTCAAGACCTGAGTGGCCTGTACAGTCAGTATGAGGCGCAAGCGTTGAAGGACGGCCTGAGTATCAAAAACCTGAGTGATAAAACCGCGTACCTGACCGCCCGTTTATCCGGCTATAACAAACAGGTGCCCGTGGCCGAAAGTAACGGCATTGATGTGATCAGACGTTTCTACGACCTGGACGGCAAACCGCTGAAGGATCAAACGCTGGAAACCGGAGAGATGGTGTTGGTTGAGTTGCGAACCAAGGTAGCGCAAACCACCCATCATCTATTGCTGGTTGATTTGTTACCAGCGGGGTTAGAGCTGGAGAACCAGAATTTAGCAACGGCCTATGCACTGGATAACCTCAAGTTTGATGGTCAGTCGCCTGTGGATATCATGCAGGGGCAGGATATTCGTCATCAGGAGTTTCGGGATGATCGATATGTCGTTGCGTTGAATCCCGGATGGGCGAAAAGCGCCCGTGTCTTCTATCTGGCACGGGCGGTATCGCCGGGCGTGTTCACTGTACCCCCTACCTTTGCTGAAGATATGTACCGACCAGAACTTCGCCACAGTGGTTCTGCAGCGAGACAGATTCGGATTATCGCCGGGGAATGAAACGCCTTTGTCGCTTGTTCATCGGGGTTGCCCTCTCGGTAGCCCTAGTTGCAGGGATGCTTGGATCATTGGATCGTCTGTATCCCATGGCCCCTATCCCTGCGGTTAGCACCGTTGTATTAGCTGAAGACGGTACCCCATTACGGGCGTTTCCCGGTGCCAATTACCAATGGCGTTACCCCATAACACTCGGGCAGGTCTCGCCGACCTATCTGGAGTTGTTGCTCGCCTACGAAGATCGTTGGTTCTATCAGCACCCAGGGGTGAATCCTCTGGCACTGCTGCGCGCCAGTTGGCAAAACTTGCTCAGTGAACGAGTGTTGTCCGGTGGCTCGACGCTAACCATGCAGGTGTCGCGTTTACTCTATCCGCACGCCCGCAGCTACTCAGGAAAACTCTCACAGATCCTGCGGGCCTTGCAGTTGGAGTGGCACTATAGCAAAGCGGAAATCCTCAATATTTACCTGAATATAGCCCCGTTTGGCGGCACGTTGTCGGGCGTTCAGGCGGCCAGCTATTACTACTTTGATAAGCCTGCTATACAGATGAGTGATGCGGAAGCTGCATTACTGACGGTATTGCCCCAGCGTCCAAGTGATTATCGTCCCGACCGCCATCCACAGCGGGCCCGGCAAGCACGTGACAAAGTACTGCAGAGGATGCAATCGTTGGGATTATGGTCGGCGCAGAGGATTAACGATGCACGGCAGGAGCCTGTATCGACGTTTGCACAAGGAATGCCCAATGTTGCGCCTTTGCTGGCAAGACGGCTCTATCTGGACTGCGCCGATTGCCGGAGGATCAACACCACGCTGGATTATGACCTTCAGATTCAGTTGGAGCGCTTAGTTAATCAATATACGGAGTCCCTGAGTGAGGAGCATTCGGTCGCGGTCATGGTGATGCGAAACCAGGATGGTGCTGTTCGCTCCTACATTGGCTCCGCTGATTTCTGGTCGCAAAAGCGTGCCGGACAGGTGGATATTATTCAGGCTGTGCGCTCGCCTGGCTCAACTCTGAAACCTTTCCTCTATGGCTTTTCGTTGGATGAGGGGCTGATCCACTCCCACTCTCTGCTGATCGATGCGCCACGTTTCAAAAGCCACTATCGCCCGCAGAATTTTAGCGGCTTTTTCAATGGTCCGGTGACGGCTTCCTCGGCACTGCAACGCTCGCTGAATGTGCCCGCGGTACAGCTCATTGAACACTTCGGCGCAGACCGCTTTGTTACACGTTTGCAGAATGGGGGCCTGAAAACCTTTGGTCCGGGCAGTGCTAAACCCAATACATCGGTGGTTCTGGGGGGGATTGGTGTGCAGCTGGAATCGTTGCTGGGGATCTATAGTGCATTGGCGCGAAACGGAAAAGCGATTAGCCCTCGTTTTCAGACTGACAGCCCGAAGCAGGAGCGGTATCTGATGTCTTCCGGTGCAGCCTGGATCATTCGGGATATCTTGGCCCAACACCCTTACCGGCGTATCGGTCAGCAAACCCGACAAGGATGGGATTTAGCATGGAAAACAGGCACCAGCTACGGCTATAGGGAAGCCTGGGCGATGGGTGTTTCGCTTGACTGGAGTATTGGTGTCTGGGTTGGACGACCCGATGGCAGTGCCAGTCCGGGGCGTTATGGCCGCGTGACCGCTGCGCCCTTGTTGTTTCGGGTGCATGCGGCACTGCCACGCTCGGAAGTCGAACGTCTGCAGCCTGAGTCTGTCAGTCGGCAAACGATCTGCTGGCCTGCGGGGACTCAGCACTCGCGCCGTGAAAATACCGCGCCCAACTGCCTCAAACGTTATGACGCTTGGGTGTTAAACGATACTGCTCCAGCGACATTGCCCGAAACCTCTGAATTGACGCTGCATAAACAGGTGAATCAGATCTGGCTTGATCCGGTGAGTGGCAAGCGCGCTGAACCAGCCTGTCTTCCGGATCACCGATTACAACCTGTGCTGATCACGCTATGGCCGGAAGCCGTTGAACCCTGGCTCCCCCTGCATTGGCAGAATCAGCAACGGTTACCGCCATGGGATACCCGCTGCCAGCAAAATGCAGGAACGGCTGAATCTCCGTTGCATATCACCAGCTGGCCAGAGAATGCACTCTTACAACTACCTGGCGCACATCGCACCGAAGCGTTGGATGTCATATTGAATGCAAAAGGGGGATCTGGTCATCGGGACTGGTATCTGAACGGCGGATATATCGGCCGAAGTGAGAACGGTTTGCCCTATCAGCTGACGCGGGCAGGGCGATATCAGATCAGTGTCGTTGATCAACAAGGTAATGTAGATAGAGTGGAGATCCGCGTATTGCCCTGATGATCAATATCAGTCGGCATACCCCGGCTGTTCGGCCAGCAGCTTTCCGCAGGGCATAAAGGTTCCGCTGCCACGGGCGACTTCACGCCCACGGTGGTCATACATCACCGCTTCCGCAACCAATAACTGCTTACCGGCACTGATCAGCGTGCCTTTGGTTGTAAGTGGGCCTTCACTGACTGCGCGGGTGATGTATGTCGTAAAACCGGTGGTCACCAAAAATTGGGAACGGTTACGGCTGGCCGCAGCAAAATAAGCCGCATCATCCAGTGCCTTGAAGTACAAGCAGCCATGCATTGAACCTGCCGCATGAAAGTAATCCGGTTGCACTGTGCTGAGGATCGTTGAACTGCCTTTCTCAACATTGAGTGTACTTTCCAGCAGCTTATTAATCGGGGCTGCATGGTACATCCGCTCCAGCCCCCGGTAATGGGTTTCAGTTGCTGACATCGCTATCATCCTGTGAAGTGGGTTCTGTGTGCGCGACCGACTCTGTTTGATGATCCTGCGCCAGATGCAGCCAGAAGGTGTAGGAGGTTTTAAATCCCTGCGCGAGTTTATATGACAACTCATACCCGATGGTCTCAGATCCATCCAGAATACGCTGGAACTGCTCAAGGGGAATGCCGCATAGCTCTGCCGCCCCTTCAACCGATAAATGAGTGGGTTTTAGATACAGTTCGTGGATAATATCGCCCACGCTGGGCGCATTTGCGAGAATTTGCATAGTGGCCTCAATATATTTGAGTTGTATCTAAACAGGTCCTGTTAGGAGAGACAATGTCTGAGACGTGGGTATATGGTCTGATCGCCGTTGGGTTGCTGGTGTGTGCTGGGTTAGTGGTATTTATCCTGCGTCAGCGGGCAACGATCAAAGCAGCGCAAGAGGAGCAGGCGGCTAAGTTGCATGCTTTGGAGGCGAAAGCGCAGGAACAGCGTGATTACCTGATCGAGAGTATCCATGTGATTGCCAATGCGATGATTCATGATGAGCGGATGACACTGACCGAAGGTACGATTCGTATTAGCGTGTTGCTGGATAATTTGTCGCCGCAGCTAAAGCAGGAACCTGATTTCAGTGTTATCAATGAGGTGTTTGAGCGGACCCGTCATATCCCGTATCTGAAGAAGTGGAAGGAGCTGGATAAACAGGAGCGGTGGCGCTATACACAAGAGATGAAGCAGATAGAAGCAGAACACAAAGATGCCTTGCTGAAAGCTGCAGGGCTGCTGGCCTCTTATCCATTTGAAAAGCACTTTCACTGATGGAATTTGTAGCGATTTTTCTGGTGACCCTACTTATTGTGGGTGGGTTGGCGGTCGCGTTGGTGTTTGGTCGCGCGCCGACCTATCGTCCATCGCGGAAGGATACATTGCAGCTATTAAAAGACGTCGCCAGCAATCAGGGCAATGAGGGCGCCTGGCAGTTATTTCTGGGTATGCCGATTCCGCATGACCCTGATCTGGAGGAGATCCGTCAGCTCTGTGTTGCGGTCGATGAAGGGGATGACGAACACCCTCCTGCTGTCCCCGGGTTGAATATCTATGGTCGTGACGGCCGTGAGCGGATCGGTAAGGTCGCAGAAAAACTTGAGATTCTGATCGCGAAAGAGCCGTCCTATAAGGAGTTCTGAACGCGCTCGACATACGTTCAGAACTGGTACTGACTGTGTTCGACCATCCGCTGCAAACGCCATAACGCATCCCACGTCTGACGAATATTATCCTGCTTGATTGCCCGGTTCAGTTCTATCCCGACCATCTCCAGCTCGGGCAGTTCATACAATCCGGCCAGCCCCAGCAACTGGTGCGAGTGATGACGCATCTTCTCGGAGCTGCGGTCTTCAAAGCCTGTAAATAACCCCTTAAGCTGATCCAGAAGCTCCTGATGCAGAAGGTCTTTACTGATCTGGTAGTCTTCGAGCATCTGGGCATTTGAGCTGGTTTCCGACGGTGTACGAGTGGCCAACGCGGTTTTTTGTGTCAGCGCGTTGATCGCGGTTTTCACTTCCTGATCGTTAATCGGTTTCAACAATACCGTGTTGGCACCGGCATGGATCAAACGCTGATGTTCGCTGGCGACAACATTCGCGGTGAGGGCGATAATCGGGATCTCTTTATTGCGCTGGCGAATCGCGGATGTCGCCTGAATTCCGTCCACTTTTGGCATATGTACATCCATCAAAATCAGATCGAACGTTTCTTTTTGTTCATATTTGATGGCATCTTCACCGTTGGTGCTGGTGACGACTTCAGCGCCAGCCTGTTCCAGAATACGAGTGATCAACAAACGGTTAAAGTCGTTATCCTCGGCTACCAGTATCCGTAGCGGCAGCTCCACCTCTTTTTCGCTGTATTCATTCTCCGGTGCATCAAACCGGTCTGGCAGAACCGCGCTGAGCAGATTTCCGGTCCGTGTGGGTTTGCGCAGTACGGTGATGTTTTCTGGCAGGGCCAGTTCAGGCGGTTCGCACGCCAGTAAGATCAGCGGACCCTGATACTGTGCGCAGACGATGCGTAGTTCTTCTGCAAAGGTGCTGGAGCGGGTTGCGTTGGGTTCCAGGCCCCAGACGATGGTACTGATCTCTTGTTCCGACTGGCGGCGTAACATCTCTTCGCAGGTCGTGATGGATATTGGCTTCGGTGCCAAATGGCTAAGCTGGTTTTTCAGGTTGCGACGGTTGAGAGGGTGCTGGTCGAAAATCAGCACTTGTCCGCCATGATAGGTTGCAGGTATTACCTGAGATTCAGGGCAGTACATCGGGATGTACACACTGACAGTGGTACCGTTGTTTTCTTCGCTGTTCAGTTCAATACTGCCGCCCATCAGTTCCGATAGCAGTCGGGCGATGACCAGTCCCAAACCCGAGCCACCAAACTTGCGAGTGATGGAGTTATCCGCCTGAGTAAATGCCTGAAACAGATTTCGTATACGGCTTTTGGGAATACCAACGCCGGTGTCTTCTACTTCAAACAGCAAGGTTGAACTGTCTTCGCTCTGTTTCTCCTGATAAACCCGGATTGCCACATGACCGTGGTCGGTGAATTTAATCGCGTTACTTACCAGATTGGTCAGAATCTGGCGCAGACGCATCGGATCTCCGTGCAGATCCGCCGGGATGTCCGGTGCGACCAACGGGATCAGTTCCAGTCCTTTGGCGTGGGCTGCGGGGGCCTGCATTTCGATAATATCGCTAACCAGTGAATCGATATTCAGCGAGAGTTTCTCCAGCTTAATGGCGTTGGACTGCAGCTTGGAGAAATCCAGAATGTCATCAATGATCGACAGAAGCAGGGATGATGTCTGGTTGATGATCCGAGTGTATTCTTTCTGCTCTGGGCGCAGATCAGTTTTATCCAACAAGCGGGAGAAACCCAACACGGACGTGAGCGGTGTCCGCAGCTCGTGACTCATGCGTGCGAGGAAATCGTCCTTGGTACGGTTTGCGCCGTCGGCTTTCTTACGGGCTGCACTCAGCGCCAGATTCTGTCTCTCCAGATGCACCAGCGTTGAACGCAGGCGGGTGGTTGCCCGGTTGACCTGACTTTCCAGAGTCTGGTTGGACTCCTGTACACGCTGTGCCAGACGGTTAATACCGCGTGACAGTGTTTTAAGTTCACCCGTGGCCTCGTGTGGGGAGCGTACATCCAGCTGACCTTTTTCAAGTTGTTCGACCACCTCAGTGATGCGCAAAATGGGTGTGGTGATGCGGCGGCCAAAACGGATGGCGATAAATAGCGTGAAAAACAGACCCACGAGTGCGATCGATATCCCCTTCAGGATGATCTCTTGCTGACGGTGCTGGGTGTGAACCCTCGATAAAACCACCGCGACCCAACCTATCTGAGGGGGGCGCGCTTCAACTCCGGTTGAATCGGTAAACTCTGGCGAATCTAACACGTCGATACCGGTGGCCGTCACAGGCTGTAGGAAGAAGATATATTTGTCGGTGAAGTGTGGGTAGTTCAGGTCTTGCCGGATATCCGAGCCGTACTGGTCGGAGCGCAATACCACGTTAAAGTCGCTGTTGAGGAAGACGATATCCGCCACGTCGATATCTTTATTCGGGTGACGGATCAGGCTGGCCAGCATCTCTTTATTATCTGTGATCAAGCCAAATTCAGCTGCAGAGGCCATCAGGTGTGACATGCTTTCGCCACGTTCCCGCAGGGAGTTTTCGGTGTCCTGCAGTTGGGTGTGGATAAAATAACTGCCAAGCAGCAGCGTGATCAGCACCAGGGGTAACAAGCTGATAATCAGTACCCACTGGCGAATGGTGATGTTTTTGAATCGGCTCAGGATCACTGCTCCGCCTCCTTAAGCTTCTGCTCAAGTACCGCCTTGGCAGGAACATCCATTCGCAGCTTTTTGGCCGCAGATGGGTTCGTTGCAACAGAAAAATAGATTGGATATCGGGGTTTAGGTAATACCGGTTGTTGTGGGTCCAATGTGGCCATCACTTCCCCGGTGTATCGCCCGATCTGGGGGGCGGTAGAGTAAACCCCGGCAACGGCCCCTGCATCTACATATTTACGGGAGAAGCCTAGCAGGGGCACACGCAAGCGGAACGAGATATAGAGAATCCACTTGGCCGTTGTACGATTAAAGACCGCCTTGTCCGGCAGTGTGAGAAAAATATCACTGGATTCCAGCAGCGGCTGGAGCTGTTTGATCGGGTTTTTGTCTTCGTCCAGCACCCGGTGACTCAATGTCAGTCCGGTTGTGTTGAGTGCATCCTCGAGCAGTGGCAGATCGCGTGCTGACTGTGAACTAAAGGCGGCTCCAATCGTATCTGCGTCAGGTCGTATCAGACGTGCCAGCCTCAATTGTCGGGAGTAGGGCTGATCAAGGTAGATCGCTGATATCTTATTGGCGAGCACGGTCGCGCTGTTGCTATGGGTCTGAATCAGGTTTTGATAACTGCGGCGTGGGATAAATGTGGACAGTATCGGCGCGGCATCAGCGGGTAATAAGCTCAGTAAGGTGTTGGTGGCCCGTGATCCGACGGCCACGTAGTAATCGTAGGACTCTTGATCCAGTTGTTCTGGGGCGAGCAGAAGTTGGTCGGTGGACATACTGGCGACGGGCTGAGCGCTGTATTGGCGAATGCCGCTCAGCACTTTTTGGTAGCTGCTGGTATCGTCGCTGAGTATAACGAGCGGACGCGCAAAAACCTCTGGAACCATTGCCAGAAAGAGATAAACAACGCAGCTGATCACACAGCGGGCGTTGAATGCCCGGAACGATTTACGCGGCGATATTGCCATTGACACAATCCATTGTGAGCCGGCTACTCAATTAATAGAGTAGTTTGAATTCCACATAGGCGCGGCGATCGAAATGGTTGTTGGCATAAAACTCCTGATAGCGCTTATCCAGAAGGTTTTGCACAATCAGCTTAACCTCTGCATCGGTGTGTTGAGTCAGCGAGAACCGTTTCTTAATCTGCAGATCCGTCCGCTGATAGGCTTTACGTACCTCTTTGCCACTCGTGCCTTCTAGCCAGCGAGTTGAACCCATAAAATAGTGGGCCAGACTTGCCTGCCACTGATCATCAAATTGATGGCTGACAAGCACTGAGGCGGTATCTTTAGGGGCATAGTGGTGTAGCTGGAAGGTATCATTAGGTTTTTTCAGATACTGGCCATCAATTTCTACGTGCCCATAGTTCAGCAGCACCAGTGTTTCGGGCTGCGGTTTATATTTTACCTGAAATTCGATGCCTTCGGCGTCAAAGAACTCAACATTTCCTTTGGTAATGCGCGTGCCGTTTTCCAGCGATGCCAGTATGGGATCGTCGATGACCAAGTCTGGGTCGACCTCGATAAATTTGGAGCGGATGCCCTGACTGACTCTTTCATGAAACAGGCGTACGTCTAACTGCAGATTGTTTTCTGGAATCAAACAATAAAAACCCAGCTCGGTTGTGTCTATTTGACCTGGAATCAGGCCTTCGGCGGCAGAGGCTTGCTGTTCCAGGATACGATTGCCGTTGGCATCGTTCTGTCGTAGGAAATAGGTGTTGTGGCGCTCTAACAAAGAAGGCATGCGAAATGCCCGTGTCCGCGCAGCACGAATACTGGTGCTTTCATCAACGAGGTAGTTGAGTGCCAGACGAGGTGATAGACGGCTGCTTGCGACTGAGGCGGTTTCGTACATGGCACCCAAGTTCCAGACCAGTTGATCGGTCTGATTCCACTGGGCGTTGGCAAAAGCACGTCCACGCTCTTCAACGATCCAGCTTTCGGTATCCAGCAAGACGTCACTCTTGGCCTGTTCATAACGGTATCCCAAGCCACTGATCAGGCTTAGCGATTCATTGGCGTAGTGAGTGTGTTGCAGCTCAATATCATACTGCTCGGATGTACCGTGCTCTGAGTCGGGCCGGATCATCAAACCGTCTACGCCAAACAGATTTGCAAAACCGGTCGCTGTCGCCAGGTCTACCTCAAACTCGCGGGATAGCCATTCGTTGGCAGGTATCGCTTCGACGTTAAGCTTCAGGTAGTTGTGATAAAAGCTCAGCCGAAACTCGTTTTCATCCGAGGCGGCGTGATTCCACACCAGATATTGAAAGTTGGCATCATGGTCACGTGGACTGGCGACATGGAGCAGTGAACCCGCATCCACGATAAAGGTTTCACCCCGGGCGAAGCCGAGTTGAAGGTCGATGGTGTCGCGCAATGACAGCGTCGATGAGCCGCTGAGGTTCAGGTATTGGTTGTCAGCAGTTTCGTTATATATAGGGCTGCCGTCGTGAGCGCTGCCACCTGCGGAAATCCGTAAGTGCCCAAAATCAGTAAACAGGCTATGACGCAGCTCTGCACGCTGCTCGCCCCGGTTACCGGTTACGACTTTGGCGCTGTTATTTGGCTCGTTAAGAGAGGTGCGGGTGATGATATTAATCGAACCCAGAAATGCGTTGGATCCCTGTGTCGGCACGTTGGAGCCACGGATCACTTCGATGCGATCAATGTCATCCAGTTCAATACCGATGGTTTCCCAGCCAACCGTTGAAAGCAATGGCAGGTAAATGCTGCGGCCATCAATCATCACCTCCATGCGGTTGGGAAAATTATCACTTACGCCGTGATAGGTCACACCCGTCTGATTGCGGGAGACATGAAAGACCTGCATGCCGGGTACCAGTCTGAGTAAATCAGGAATACGGGTGGCGGCAGAGGCATCAATCATCTCCCGATCGATGATGGTAATCGCCGCAGGCGCTTCGGTGAGGCGCTGTGGTAAGCGGGTTGCCGAAACCACCTCGGGAATATCGGCAAAGAGGTCGGCTTCAGTGAAATCGGTAACGCCGTTGCTGGCAAATGTCAGCGGGGCGGCGAGTGAAAATGAAAGAGCGCCTAAAGGAGCAAGACAACGCGTAAAACGCCAAGCCGATAAGAGCGCAGATACAACAGGTCCATTCTGTAATCGCGTCATAATCCGGTACTAATTCGCGGTTATATACGGGTACCCACGTAGATAATAATGCCTGTCATCACAATAGCTTCAAGAATGAAGCCGTTGTGGGTGAGTATCCAGTCCATAACCATATCGTTGTTATTATTGAACGGTTATCCTAACCCAGTCAGTGTGATCCGTCAGCACTCATTGGGTTATAGCACAGATGTTTAGCTCAGGAACCTGAATCAGAAATTTAACCGGCCGTGCAGATAAATTCGTCGGTCCACTTCATTGAATTCGTAGAATTCGGAATACCGCCGGTCGAACAGGTTTTGTACGCTGAGCGACAGATCCAGTGTGTTGTGAGCGTTAAGCTGAAAGGTGCGGGCCAGCATCATATCGGTGCGTTGGTAGGTTTTACGTGGTTTTTGAAAGTTTGCGCCTTCTAACCAGACGGTTTCACTCATCAGATAGTGGCTCAGACTCAGGCGCCAATCATTCTCGAAGCCATAGCTCACCAGTGCGGCCAGTGTATGTTGTGGCGATCGCCCCGTCAGGCTGTCCATATCATCGGGATCACCTGCAACACGATGGCCGCGGTTACGGACACCGCTTTGATCCAGATAGCTGTAGCTGAGCATCATCAGACTGTAAGGACGGTACTTCCACTGCCAGCCCAGTTCTGCACCGTGATTGTGCCAATCGGCAACGTTGTCATGCGCGCGGGCACGGTCATCAATATCGCTGCCGGAGGGCAGTGGGGAATAATGACTGTCAAAACCGCCTTCGATCTCTTCGTAGAACAGACGCAGCTCCAGCTGGGCATCCGCATCAGGCCACAACTGAAGCAGGCCGAGCTCGAATGAGTTGATATCTTCACTATCCACTGACTCGGCCGCGACCGAAATAATGTCCCACTGATCACCCGTATTGGTCAGGACCGAAAAGTTACCATGGCGTTCCAGCAGTGATGGCAGTCGATGGGCACGGGTAAAAGCTCCGCGCAAGGTCAGGTAATCGTCCCAGTGGTAATTGGCGGCGATGCGCGGTGAGATACGTGTGCTGCTCAGCAGGCTGCTCTTTTCGATCATTGTGCCAACGTTAAACGTCCAGTCATGAAACGCATGCCACTGCAGGTTACCAAACAGGCGACCGTGGTGTTCATCGATCCAGCCATTGTTTTGCAGTAACGTTTCGCTGATGGCTTTCTCAAAACGGTAGCCTGCACCCCAAACCAGATCCAGCTGGGCACTGAGATGACTTGTATGGCTGAGTTCCAGATCGTAGAGGTCAGTTTTGCCGTGTTCGTTGTCCTGCCTGAGTGAAGTGCCTTGTAGTGGTTGGTATATCGGGCTGAGTGCTAGAAACATCTCCGCGAGTGCCGGTTCGATATTCTCTTCCTGCGCAAGCAGCTCTGCGATGGGTAGCAAGGGTGTCTGCATATCCAATTGGTTGTGGTAGAACGAAA
The DNA here is from genome assembly GCF_041587635.1 of Pontibacterium sp. NCBI lineage: Bacteria > Pseudomonadati > Pseudomonadota > Gammaproteobacteria > Oceanospirillales > Oceanospirillaceae > Pontibacterium > Pontibacterium sp. The sequence goes on from NZ_JBFGYC010000017.1 coordinate 13,320, forward strand.
TACGCAACTCATTGCTTTCATTCAGCAGGCGCTGCCAGGTCAGGTGCTGACTGTTGGCTTGATGTTCCCGGCGCGCGAAACGGTTGTCGGCTTTATCGGCTTCACCAATATCGCTATAGCCGTCGCTGAACGTAAACTGCAGATCCAGCGTACTGTAGAGATCGGGTGTGTAGACCGCTGAGCCGTTCAGATGACGGTTTTGCAATCCGTCCTGATAGCGGGCGCTGCCCTCATTTCCGCTGTATCCGCCTGCCAGCTGGAAACTAAAGTTATCCCCAGATAATCCTCCCAAACGAAATTGCACTTCGCGGGTGCCGTTGGCTCCTGTCATTGCGCTGACGGAATTTTCGCTTTGCTCAACGGACGACTTAGTCACGATATTGATTGCGCCTAATAACGCGTTGGAGCCGAATGCCGGAACGTTAGAGCCGCGTATTATCTCGATATGGCGTATGTCATCCAATGAAATACCAATCGATCCCCAGTCGACAGTGAACAGCATCGGCAGATAAATACTGCGGCCATTGATCATGACTTCAAGGCGGTTGGGAAAGGGACCGCTCATGCCGTGATAGGTTACAGCGTTGCGGTTACGGGTGACCGAGTAGGCCTGCATGCCGGGGACCAGACGGAATAAATCAGGAATCGTGACGGCACCTGAGGCGTTGATAATATCGCGATCTATGATGGTCACCGAGGCTGGCGCATCGGTGATTTTCTGCGGCAGGCGTGTGGCACTGGCAACGTAGGGAATATCGGAGAGCAGGTCGGCTTCATCAAACAGCTCAGTAACCGGTTCAGCACTGGCAGATGCTGTGGAGCAAGCCAGCAGATAACAGGTGGCCCAATGTCGCGCTTTATTCAGAATAACCACGTGGATACAACTCGGAACCCTATGCGGCTGACCGGATCCGTGCATCGGTGCAGAGCAAGGAAAGATATCTCTTGAGGAACGGCTCTATCCATAACGCCGTATGAGGCCGGTAGTATAGCGTGAGCCGGGCATCGTCTCCTACCCTAAAGCCGGTCGGGTAATGGTGTGCTTTGGTCGTCTTTTAGCCTGCATGAACATTGACCAATATCATGTAACCCATTGTCCACACTGGACCTGATCAGCGTTTAGCCACACTATGGTGCACTATTTTTTGTGTGGTGCGCGAGGCTATCTATATGGAATCATTTCGCTGGAACAAGAGCTTTCTGACAGGGATCGAGGAGGTTGATCAGCAGCACCATCGGCTGGTGGATATTATCAACCAGTTTGGTGACCTGTTGGCAGAGCGTAGCGAAGTGACAGTGGGCATGATGGAAAGCCTGATTCAGGAACTGACCGAATACACCCATTACCATTTCAGTGAAGAAGAACAGTTTATGGAGCAGGCGGGAATTGACCCGCGCCATCTTAATCCCCACAAGGAAGCGCATAAGCACTTTATTGAAGAAGTGTTGCGTATGCGTGATGAACTGCGTGAGAACGGTCTTGAATCGGGTGAGTCAGTGTTGAAGTTTCTGACTCATTGGCTGGCGTATCATATCTTAGGGACCGATATGTCTATGTCGCGTCAGGTTGATGCGATCAAAGCAGGTACCAATGGCGCCGATGCATTCGAGCGTGAGGAACGTGATCGTGCGACGTCCACAGAGCCGTTGTTGCACGCACTTAATGGTCTCTTTCAGCAGGTGTCTAAACGCAACCGCCAGCTCACGGACCTGAACCGTACACTGGAAGAGCGGGTTGACGCGCGCACCCATGATCTGGCTGAAGCCAACGCTCGATTGGAAGCGATCGCCATGACCGACGTGTTGACCGGGTTGCCCAACCGCCGCCATGCACTGATTGCGTTTGAGCAGGAATGGTTGCGTGCAGATCAACAGTGCTTAGCTCTGAGCTGCATGATGATCGATGCTGATGGTTTCAAGCAGATCAACGATACCTATGGGCACGATGCCGGTGATGTGGTGTTAAAAGAGCTGGCGAATACACTGAAGGATTCGGTCTGTTCCGATGATATTGTTGCACGCCTCGGCGGCGATGAGTTCTTGATCATCTGCCCGGATACAGGATTGGAAGACGGGCTGCTGGTCGCGGAGAACGTTCGCGCACAGGTGAACGCTATGCGTGTGCCTGCGGGTGAAGGCGAATGGCACGGCAGTATCAGTGTCGGGGTTTCCGCACGAACGCAGGCGATGGAAGGTCCGGAAATGTTGCTTAAGTCAGCAGATCTAGGGGTATATCAGGCGAAGGAAGATGGGCGTAACTGTGTACGGACCCGGGACAATCAAACACGTAAGTGAGAGCCGGCGGACAGAAAAGTAGAACAAACAGATGGAAAGAACCTGCAGCAGAACTCTGTGAGTGTCTGCTGCAGCGAAGGTCACTTGGCTTAAGCTGCCAGTGCCTCTGCACGGCGAGCATGTGCAGCCCCTACGCGACAACCGTAGACACCCACTTCACCCTTCCAGCGCATCCAGGTCACAAATTCACCTGCCGCTTCAATTGCTTTCACCAGTGCAGACTTCTCATCTGCTTGAGCCTGATCAAAAGCACCCATTGCCTGCAGTTCAGCGGCAATACGGCGGTCGTCATTTGCGATGCCTGTGTAGACAGTGTTTTTCATAGATCAGCTCCAGATACGTACTATTTTCTAAGACCTAAGTATTATATTGATCTGTTGTGCGTCGCACAAATAATTTGTTCAATAATTCACCAAAAAAACTGACCACGGACAAAAACTGATCTGAGAACGTGCTACTTGAAGGCGCCCTTAACGGCTGTTCAGGTGTTGAGGCTGATCCAGGATGGGGCGCAGCTTTCTGGTCTGTTGAGAGGCGGAAATCTCCGTATGGGTGGGGCGGAGTATAGGCAATTGCCCCACTCACTGAGTATCAACTTCAAGCTGAATGTTAGAATGTCCCGCTTCCCACACCTGTATGGCTTGTTTACGCTCGCAGCCCCAGCGGTAATTGCCACTGTCGCCGGTCCCTTTGATGACCCGATGGCAGGGAATCAAAAAGCCGATGTTGTTTTTTGCCACCGCAGTTCCCACTGCACGTTGTGCGTTGGGAATGCCTAGCTGATTCGCCAGTTGCCCATATGAGACGCGCTCTCCAGGCATAATCTTCATTAACGCTTCCCAGACTTTGATCTGGAAATTGGTGCCGCGCAACACCAGATGCAATTTTCCCGGTTGCGGTGTGGAGGGAAAGATCTGGTTGGCATATTGATCTGCTGTGCCGCAATCTTTGTTGATATCTGCCGCTGGCCATTGGCTTTGCAGTTCGTGTAAACGTATTGCTTCGTCATCGGAACAAAACGCCAGGTAACAGATGCCACGCTCGGTCCAGCCGATGAGTGCATTACCAAATGGCGTCAGCGCGAAACCATAACCGATGCGTATACCTTTGGCGCCGTTTTTGATTTCACCCGGTGTCATCGCTTCGCAAGAGATCATTAAGTCATGTAAGCGCCCAGGGCTGGAGAGGCCACTATCCAGCGTTACACTGAGCAGGTCATCGGAGCGCTGTAAGGCTTGCCGGGCGTATTCCTTCGTCAGGTATTGCAGAAAACGCTTAGGTGAGATGCCTGCCCAAGTACTGAAAACCCGTTGCAGGTGGGATTCGCTGCTATCAACAGCCGCGGCAATTTCGGCCAGCGTTGGCTGCTGACGGGCCTGGCTGTGGATAAACTCAATGGCCCGTGCCACGGTGCTGTAGTGTTGCTCTGAGTTCATGAGGCGTCCTGACAGGTCTGTTTCTGGGGGTAACGTTGCTGTGATCTAAGTGTGCGTCAGTCGGTAATCGATCTCCACCCGATTCTTGCATGTGTAGTTAAAGTGCCTCGGTGACGGGGTGTGATGTTTTTCTTGTACGCCAGTTGGCAATGAAACCGCCAAGCATGATGAGCGCAACGGCGATGATTAAGGTTATGGACGCAGGCTCTTTCCCAACCAGTATCAGGCTGATAGAGGAGATCAGCGGTGCACAAAAACTAAGCGATGCCAGCAGGGATTGGTTACCCTGTTTCAGTCCCAGATCCCACAGATAAAACGCCCCACCCACCGGGCCCAGTCCCAGTAAGATTGCTCCGAGCCAAGCGCTGCTGGTGAACTGCCAATGAGCAGTGCTCAGTGAGAAGTCACTTTCTAATGCCAGGTGCGCAAGCAATGATAAAACCGCGACGGCCAATGAGATCCAACCGATGTCGTCAACCTCGCCCGGACTTTTGGCCAGATAGGTCGAGTACGATGACCAGACCAGAGCGCACATCAATGCGATCAGGTAGCCAAATGAGGATTCGATCGACAGATTTAAGTCTCCCTTACTTGTCATGATCACCACTATCCCCATAAATCCGATAAGGCCGCCCAGCATCGCCTGCAATCGGTAGCCATGTGCGGCTACCAATATGGCCAGCAGCAGTGGCCATAGGTAGACGATCAGACTGACTTCTAATACGGGCGCTTGTTTCAAGGCCATAAAATAAAGGAAGTGGAAGCTGAATAGCCCTGATGTGCCAATAAGCCATTGGGAGAGTCGGAGTGTTGGTAAGCGAAACAGCGATTCTTTTCTAAGAAAGCGTCTGACAAACATTATCAGTGAAGAAATCAGAAAACAGATAAATAGTAGCTGAAACGCAGGTATAGAGATTGTTAATGAGCCAAATAGGGCGAGTAACCCCCACATCAGTATTGCGCCTAGACCATAGAATGTTGCCATCGTGCTAAAACCTCACCGGTTACTGTTGAGATTTAGTTTAATGGCAGTTGGTTTGGTATTTTGTGCTGGTTAGCCGGTTTAATTATCTGTCCGGCCGGAGTTTGCTTATGTGCGGAAGTGTTTGGGCGACTGGCCAAAGTATTCGGAAAATCGTCGACTGAAGGCGGATAGATCCTGATAACCCACGTGTTCAGCGATGATGCTGATTGGATAATCCGTATGTGCGAGCAGGGCCCGGGCTTTATCCATCCGCAGTTTAAGCAGGTACTGGCGGGTGGAGAGACCGGTTTGCTGCTTAAACAAGGTTTTGTACTGACTGAGGCTGAGACAGGCGATCTCCGCCAGTTCCGCCAATTGAATGGTCTGGCTCAAATCCTGTTGTAGATATTCCATCGTTCTGGAGATACGAGGATCATGCCGCGCTTGAAACCTTTCTTGTAGCAGCAGGCTGAGAAACAGCGCACCAATCTCCTCGTTCAGAACTGGGTTGTGCCGATGTTGCAGTTGGCATTCGACAAACTGACAAAAGGTGAGCAAAGGAGAGGAGATAGAGACAAAGAACGTGGGTAGATCTGTCATCGGTTCTGGCAACTGATCAAGATCAGCGACCAGAAAACTTGATTGCTCATCGGCGCTGAAACTGTGTGTGGCACCTGAGGGAATAATGGCACAACGCCCCGGGCCAACCTGATTGGAAGGGGGCTGAACGCGATCTGTTCCTGCCGCAGTATCAATACTAATCTGAATTGTGCCGTGCAGGGGAAATACCAACTGACAATAGTCATGCCGGTGGGCATGCATCACGCGGGTATAGGAACGAATTGATAATCGGGCGGACATAAGAACTCCTGCAGCAGGACTGGATATCTGGCTCCGACAATATCGTTTGGGTTAGCTGGCGCTTTTATTCATCTGTTGGATATAACGCGAGAGCAGCGCCATCTTCTCTGGATCGTTATCCACGAAAAGTACATCGACGTTTAAGAATGCGGTATCAACTTTAGGTTCGTGGGCTTCAACTGCGCGCACAAAACCGTTTAACTGCACAGTGTTGCCATCAGCCTGTTCGATATCGACAACCGTTGCCTCTAGCATGGCCGGAATCACATCTTCCCGTTTAACGGCAACACGCACCTGCTGTAACGTCAGATCTTTCACCGCACAGCGGTGGACACCACCCCCCAAACGCAGTTGGGCAAGGCCTTTCGGTTTTTTCGGGGCGGGCTTTTGGGTTTTCTGCTCGGCGGCCAGCATTTCGGCTGCGCGGCGGCGGGCGACAGAGCTGGTTTCTCCGCCTTTTGCCAGCCAGGTTTTGATCTTGTCGATCAGGTGGGACGGTTCAAAGGGTTTGCCAATGTAATCGTTGACCCCGGACTGTACCGCTTTTAAAACATAATCACGTTCGCCGCGGCTGGTGACCATCAGGAACGGGACTTTCTGATAGTTGGGTTGCTGACGCGCCCACTGTAAAACTTCGAGGCCCGATAACCCCGGCATCTCCCAGTCACACAATATGATGTCGAACTGGTGTTGCATCATCATCTTGCGGCCAGCTTCCCCATCCTCAGCGGCTTTTACCTCTGAATTTGGGAAACCACTGCTTACAATTTTGGACACCAGATCGCGAATAAAGCGCGCGTCGTCAACAATCAGAACTTTCAGACCTGTCATGCATTCACTCTGTCTTTTTTCATACTCTTCTGTCAGATAGCCGCAGCTTAGCATGCTGAATGAGCATTTCAGAAGCGGTCTCGGCTAAAAACAGTAGTAACCCACTGATATATAGAGAAACGTTGATCCTGACAATTATATAAGGCGGCACTAGTTAGGATTTTAGGCCTTATAATTGTTTGCCCCAGCACTTTATGTGTCCGTAACACAA